>JALOQW010000356.1 GCA_025459275.1 Pirellula sp. | reverse complement strand
GGTCGGGTGGCCGGCAAGGTCAAACCGAAGTCGATCAGCTTGACCGTGTTCAAGTCAGCCGTTGCCATGTAGTTTCTCGGGCAGATGTCGCGGTGGATGTATTCCTTCAAGTGAACGTAGTGCAACGCTTCGCCCATCTGCCGGATCATATTCAGTCGTTTTCCCCGCAACTGTTCCTCCTGGCGTTCCAGGATCAATTGCTGAAGGCCAGGACCATCGATGTATTCCATGACCAAGTACTGTTGCCCTTTATTGGAGGTCCCAAACTCGAGGGTCTTCACAATGTTCGGATGATTCATCTGCAGGGCAATCTCACCCTCGGATGGCTTATTGAGTCCCTTGAATCGATTCTCGAAGAACGCGACCTTGTCGGTGTCGCACAGCTTGACCCCAACGATGCGATTTCCGTTGGCCCGGTCTTTGGCGACGTAAAAATTGCTCATCGTTCCGCTGATCGCAGACCGAATGCGCTCGAAGCGGGCTTCGATATCGACCCCTTTGGTTCCGGTGGGCCTGTTTTCGGAACGCTTGAACAGGTTATCGAAAATTCCCATGAATATGAACGATGCGTGAAGAGCGAGCGGGGGCCTGGATGAGCCGATCTGCTGACATTATATCTCCCCAGCGGGTTCTTTCCGATCGGAACGCAAGAATCGGTTCCGGAGGCAAGCGGCATTGTGGAGAAATACGGATCTTCGATACATTCCGAATATCACCATGGAACTTCAAATCCCTCGAAATCCGCTCGAACACTTCCTGCCTCAGGCAAACTACGCGCCTTCCCCAGCAAACGACGCAATAGAGCCCGCCGAAATAGCGTTGGCGGTAGAAGGGATTCATAAGTCGTTTGGGGACCGAAAGGCCCTTCAAGGGGTCTCCTTTTCTGTGCTACCCGGCGAGCGAGTCGCGCTGTTGGGACCCAATGGAGCGGGCAAAACGACGTTGATTCGCTGCATCAGTGGCCGCGTCCGACCCGATTCGGGATCCGTCACCCTATTTGGCCGCTCGATCGCCAAGGCGGGGGCAAGCCAGCAACTGGGAGTCGTGCCGCAGGATCTTGCCATCTACGGCGACTTAACAGCAAGAGAAAACTTAGTCTGCTTCGGTCGTTACCACGGATTGCGAGGCCGATCGCTCCGGGACCGCGTTCAGTGGGCTTTGGAATGGATCGCGCTTGCCGATCGAGCACACGAATTGACCTCACGATTTTCGGGGGGCATGAAACGCCGAGTAAATATCGCCTGCGGGGTTCTGCATCGCCCCCGAGTTCTGTTATTGGACGAGCCCACCGTCGGCGTCGACCCTCAAAGCCGACAGCGAATCTTTGACATGCTTGATGAACTGAGCGAAATGGGGACTTCGATCGTCTTGACCACCCACCATCTGGACGAAGCCCAACAGCGCAGCGACCGGATCGTGATCGTTGACCATGGCCAGGTGATCGCAGATGGAAACCTGACCGATCTCATAGAAAAAACGGTTGGCCCTCAGCGTCGAGTGACCTTTCATGTTCGAGGCCGACTCCACTACCAACCGGCCGGATTGAGCTGGGATTCGGCCCAAAATCGCTATTCATGCAGCGTGGATCACTTGGTGGACGAGCTCCCAGGCTGGTTCTCGCGCGTCGAGCAAGCCGGGGGAGAAATCGAGGATTTGGAAGTCCATGCTCCCAATCTGCACGATGTCTTTCTTCATTTGACCGGCCGGGAACTTCGGGACTAACCATCCCCTGTCCAAGGGAAAATGCCCCTGGTCCCGGAAAAATTGAGTATCTCCGAGCAGAAAACCGAGCTATTCCAGTTGAAGCGCGCGCTTCGAGCCGGGACAATAGAAAGGATTCTTGCGTCCAGTTCAGTTGGTTCCCGTCCCTATTGCAGAGGCCTCATTATCTGCGGGCCACTTTGACAGCATATGCTCAAACGACTGCGCCAACGATTTTCGGATACTCGCAACGATGCTACGGCGTCTCCTGACAACGCGGCGATTGGCTCGTCTGTCGACTCGGTCGACGAAACGGACACCATCCATGACGAAGAACAGCTGGAGGACGAGAGCGAGGACGAGGAGACTGATGGGGAGGATGACGATGACGAGGATGCAGAAGAAGCTGCACCCTGGTTGGATCGCGATACCATCGCTTTCCTCGCCAGCATGGCAGCCCACGTCCTAGTGATTGTTGGTTTGGCATCGGTCACGATTGTCACGCAGCCGGATCTGCTTTCCGTCTTCATCGAGTCCGAACCGATCACTGAGGAATTGGCGCCACTCGACATCGTCAACGAGATCGCATACTCGGAAGACGCCAGCGACGAGTTCGGCGCCGACTCGATCGGCACAGTGGACATGGCACTTTCCACCGCCCCGCTATTGGCCGATATCTCGCAAGTGGAAACCGTCGACTTGGATGTGGAGATCCCGGACGGCAATGTGGCCGTTGCGGCATCGGTCCAACAAGCCCTCGGATTGACGGAAGCCCCCAAGACGGTACGCGGCATGACCGGCGTTGGAACGACCGGAACTGATGGCGCTGTCGACAGGATCACTTACGAAGTCCTTCAATCTCTTGAAGAACGACCAACACTCGTTGTGTGGGTCTTCGATAGCTCGATCTCCATGGTCAAGCGCCGCCAAGAAATCCGCGATCGCTTTGACCGGATCTACGAGCAATTAGGCATCGTTCAAGAGGAAAAGAGAAAGCGGGAAGGAGACTTCGAAGTCCCACCGCTGCTAACTTCCGTTATGTCTTTCGGCAGTCAAGTCGAAGTGCTCACCGATGAACCGACCGATGACTTGAATCAAATTCGCGAAGCCATCGACTCGATCGGTGCCGAAGGGGGTGACGAGATGGTGTTTCACGCTGTGCGTACGGCCATCGATCGACACAAAAGCATGCGTCAAAACCGAGGACCCGGTTCTCCTGCCCGCAACGTCATGCTGATCGTCGTCACCGATGAACGGGGTGACGATCTTCAAGTCGCTGAAGAAACGATCAAGATGTGTCGCTTTCACTCGATGCCTTGCTATGTCCTCGGCGTCCCCTCCCCGTTTGGACGGGACAAGGCCTACATCAAGTTCGTGGAGTTCGATCCCAAATACGCTCAAGGAGAAGATTGGGCCGAAGTCGATCAAGGCCCTGAATCCCTCTTCCCTGAGCGTGTGAAGATTGGATACGCCGATAACTACATGGAAGAACCGGTGATCGACTCTGGATTCGGCCCTTATGCCCTTTCAAAACTCTGTTACGAGACTGGTGGTATCTACTTTACGATCCACCCCAATCGACGATTGAACTCGAGAGTCGACAGGCATGAAGTCGAGGCCTTCGCTTCGCAAATGAGTTACTTCTTTGATCCCGAAACGATGGAGCGTTATCGACCGGATTACTTGACGGAAGCCGAATACATGTCGCGGGTGAAGAAGAGTCCGCTTCGATTCGCATTGCTCAATGCAGCCCAGCTTTCGCGAGTCGGCACTTTATCACGACCACGCATGGTCTTCATCAAGCGCGACGAAGCGATCTTTACTCGAGAACTGACCGAAGCCCAACTCGAGTCTGCTCGCCTTTATCCTGAACTGTCCGAGATGTGCGCTGTCCTCGCGGAAGGAGAAAAATTCCGAAGCAAAGAAACCTCGCCGCGCTGGTTGGCAAGTTTCGAGCTCTCCTACGGGACCGCGATCGCAGCGAAAGTTCGAGCCGAATCGTACAACGCTATGCTCGCCAAAGCCAAACGGGGGATGACGTTTGAGAAACCCGAGAGCAATACGTGGAACCTGAAGCCGAGCGATCGTGTTACGGTTGACAGCAAACTTGAAAAGGAAGCCAAGCTTGCGAAGGAGCTTCTCCAAAGCGTGGCTGATAAGCATAAAGGCACACCCTGGGGCTTGCTGGCCCAGCGCGAGTTGAATCATCCCATCGGTTGGGAATGGACTGAGTCGTTCACCGACTTGAATCCGCCACCTCGCCCGAACAACACACCCAATCCCAATAACAACCCGCCGCCACCTCAAGACGATCAAGCCCGAATGCTGGCTCCGCCACCACCCAAGCGACCTATAACGAAAATTTGACAGGGAATGCCAACATGGAAACGTTGCACAAACAAGTTTCGCGCGCTTGGAGACGGATGTGGTTGCAGTCGTGGCTCAACTCCCTTGGCTGGTGCTTGATTGTTGCCTTCTCTGTTTGCTTCGTGGCCTTATTGATCCCGAAGCTATGGTTCCTGCCCTTCACCTTCGCATCGTGGAGTCGCAACTGGCTCGTCGGGGCCGGGATAGGGGCCGTGCTCGTGTCGCTGCTGGTTTCTTGGCTTCGCCGTCCTTCCAAGCTCGTGTCCGCCGTCGAACTCGACAAACGCTATGCGCTTCGTGAGCGATGTTCGAGCGCCATGGAACTACGTTCCGAAGATCGCGACTCCGCGTTTGGCCAAGCTCTCGTCGCCGATGCACAGCATCAATTGGAACGCATCGATGTTCGAGACCAGTTCCCCGTACGCCCCGCTCCTCAAGTGGCATGGACCGCACTTCCTATTGCTGCGTGCATGGCGATGTTCTGGGTCCCCGACGCTGAGTTGAGTGTGGACAAACTGCTTGGAAAATCCCCATCGCAACCCTTAGTCAACGTCAAGAACAGCACCGAACCGATCCTGAAGGCCATTCAAAAGAAGAGGCAGGAAGCTCAGGATGCAGGCGATTTGGAGACTGCTGAAGAGTTCAAGCGCATCGAAGAGAAGCTCCACTCGCTTCAAAATGCCAACGAAGCAGATCGCAAAAAAATCATTGCCGATCTGAACGCTATGAAACAAGAGCTTCAACAAAAGCGAGATGCTCTCGGCGGTGCGGACCGGATGAAGAAGTCGATGGAAGGGCTGAAGAATCTCGATCAAGGCCCCGCTGAGAAACTGGCCAAAGCGCTTCAAAACGGCGACTTCGATCAAGCCGAAAAAGAGCTTGAAAAAATGATCGACGGGTTGAAGTCCGGATCGCTCGATGCAGACCAAGCCAAGAAGCTTGAAAAGCAACTAGAACAAATGCAGAAGGCCCTCGAAGAAGCGCAGAGCAAACGAGAGGCTGCCAAACGGGACGCCGAACTGGAACTCGAGAAAGCCG
>JALOQW010000355.1 GCA_025459275.1 Pirellula sp. | reverse complement strand
CATCCCATGTCTTCATCGGTTCGAGGCTTCCTGAAATACCATTCCCTTCTTTCGAGCGAACTAGGTGGGTTGCTACCAGCTCCAATGTTGGCTTGCCGTTCCCTGTTTCAATCGAGAAATCAATCTCATGAAACCTACACCGAAATGAGGTCGCACCGTCCGCAGGACCACGGTCTGGAAGTAGCCAATAGCGGTTCTTCCCTCCGCTATACTCGATCGCAGAGAAGCCACCGAAGGCGTTATGAGGTGTGCCGCTCTCCAACGTGCCGATCAGCTCGCTCTTGTCGGTTGCGGTGCCGGGGATGCGGACTAAGCCCACCAACGGTGCTTGTCCGATAACCGTTCCCGCCCATAAAACAGACGCGACCAAGAACGAGGTAATTCGACAGATCAAGTGGTTCGACATGGTTGGTTGCAGACCTACTCCCAAGAACCGGGAATATCGCCATAGTCTCTGGTGCACAAAGCCACAAAAGTAGGGCCTGCGATACTCTGGGCAAGGTACTGAACGGATCCATCGCCGAATACAAAGTGGGCTCCACTCCCATGGAACGAATAGAATTCGGAATCGTTGGTGCAGTTCATAAAGCAACTACCAACAATGGTGGTATTGCCTGAGCTGCTCGTGTTGTTCTGCAAGCCCATGGCATTAGAACCGTCGACGCTGAATCCTCCGTTGATATCGGCCCATCCCCAACCGTCCGCCGTCACGCGAAGACCGAACGCGATGTTGCCAGGTCGAGGATTGTTCATGCGTCGACCATTTACAAACATCGAGGGTCGGCCCGCACCTTCGCCGATGACGATCGTGTTCGAGAGACCGTCAAGGATAGCCGAAAGCTTGACACCTTCAGGTCCACGTCCCATTGCACCCAATACTTCTCGCTGACCAATGCTCGGCAATCCAGCAGCGACGAAAGCTGCATTGCGAACCGCGTTCACGGAGCCGTAGTCAGCAAATCCCCAAAGAGGTTGATCGGAGCGGACATTGTTCGTGACCGCTTGATAGAGATTCGGAGGAGGCAATTCGCGAGGACTAGGGGACGATGGGCAAATCATGATCGGGATCTGCGTGGTAGTCACCGGGTCGTTTTCCAACACGAACCAAGGAAGATTGAAGTTGTAGCGTGCGAAGGAAGGACCCTGTTCGATCATCGGCAAAATCATGGACGGCCACGATTGCTGATACACCGGATTGTTGAGGTTGATCCGGCTGGGTGGCAATCGCTTGTAGGCGCTCTCATAGTTGTGAAGAGCCAGCCCAAGCTGCCGGGCATTGCTGCTGCAGCTCATTCGTCGGGCTGCCTCGCGTGCAGCCTGCACTGCGGGCAACAGGAGGCCCACCAGAATGCCAATGATGGCGATGACGACCAACAATTCCACAAGGGTGAATCCCGCGCGGATTCCAAGCGAAGCGCGTCGCTTCATAAGTCCAAACTCCCGAAAACGAAATGGAAACCAACTCTCGCCCGAGGAGTCTATAGATGCCCACCCAGAAACCAATGAAGCCAATGTGAAGAAAATATGAAGAAACGATGAAGACGCGGGGGTTGCGTTAAAAAACGATGGGGAATGGCTGAAAACTCAGCGCTTTTTTCTTCACAAACCCCTCTTTTGGCGTGTTATCGGTCGACGTAGATCTGGGTGCTTTCCTCTTTGATGACTGGGACCGGGCGCAACTGGCTCTGGAGCGATGCCCGCAGGACTTGGGTTCCCTCGCGAGAATGCCGGACGCTGATTTTGGCAACCACTCGTTCTTTCGAAGGTAGGTTGGGGATGGCTTCAAATTCTACAGAACGCCCTGAAATCCGATGTCGCATCGGCGCATTGACTTGTTCGACCGTGCTTCCATCCGGTACTTCGATGGTCAAGGCTACACCTTGGTCAGCCCTTGTTCCAATGTTGGTCACCTGGACCGAATAGGTTGTGACGCCGTTGGTCTCGATCGGATCGTGATCATCATCGATATCGAACGTCAGCTCGCTTTGACCTTCCACTTGAACTTCCCGTTCGTTGCTCTCAGCGGCAAGTCCCTCGGCATCGGCCGTCATCCTTAACACCGACTTACCTTCTTCGACTGGGAGAACCATGAACTCGGTTTTGGCTCGAGTACCTGCAGCCAGTTCCGCAAGATTCCAAGCGATGGCATGTTGCTCTGGGAGATAAGTACCTTCATTGTTGGCACTGCTAAAATGCAACCCCCTTGGCAAGTAAGCTACGATGTACAAGTCCCTAGCAACAGCCGTTCCCACGTTCTCGATGATCGCTTCAAACGGTGCTGGTCGCTCCAAATAGCGTATCCGTGGGCCGACGAGTTGAAGCTGGAGTTTGGGGGCTCGCACTTCAATCGGTTGTGCTGATTCATTCGTTGCAGCGTTGAGGGCAGTAGCGCGAACGAGGTTCGTCACCTTGGCCGCCTCCATGGCTGTGAGCTCGATCTCGAATCGCTGCGACTCTCCCGGCGCCAAATCGCCGACCTCGAGCCCAAGCGATCTCGCCCCGGATGCATGGCGCAAAGCCGAAGGAACATCTTCCTCTAACTGGACGTTCTTCGCGGTTCCCGTGCCCACGTTCGAAACTTCAATCCAGATCGTGATCGATTCACCGCCGAGCGTTTCGCCGGGAGCCATTTGCTTCACGGACAATCGCGGTAGGGTACTGATGGTTCGAACTGAAGCCTGTGCAGCGAACTTGACACTCGCAACCGATCCGAGTTCCCCTTCGGTCTCCGGGATCAACTCCATACTAATGGTGGTTTCTTGACCTGCCGCCAATTCCCCTATTCTCCAAATCAAACCGCCGGAAGCCATGGTCTCCGATTCTGGTACCGTGCGCACCAATCGAGCCCCACTCGGCACCGTGTCGTACACCTCGACATCGAACGCGGTTGAGTTGCCGACATTGCGTACAATTGCGGTGAACGTGGCCGCGACCCCGACTTGAACTTCCGCCGGCGCTCGCTTGATGATCTCCAGGCTTGGATTCTGCGATCCATCAAACAACCGCGGTCCCGGGGAACCGCTGGACATCGACCACTTGCTTTTGCCGTACGATGACGCGCTCTTCGATGATGCATTCATCGGAGCCGCATTCATCGGAGCCGCATTCATCGGAGTTGCATTGTTCGCAGGTGCATTGTTCGGGAAAGAAGCGACCGGAGGTGATGTTTCCACCGGGAGAGGAGCTCCAAAGGTAGCAACCGGCGGCGACATTGGGGGGGGCATGGAAGTCGGGGGTTCGGAGCCCACCATGGATGGAGCGTCGAGCGATCCAGGCAGAACGGCAGAACTCGGCAGCGGCGCGGCGGCGGGGAGAGACGGTGTCGGAATCTCGCTCGGCATGTCTCTAAGGCTGGCGCTCGGTACATTCCGTCCAGCCGCGTTGGATGGGCCAGCCGCGTTGGATGGGCCAGCCGCGTTGAACGGGCCAGCCGCGTTGAACGGGTTGGTGTTCTGTGGAGGAGCGTTCAGCGAAGGGGCTGTTGGACTGAGCAACGGCGGTCCAGAGAGTTGGCTAGGTTCCGGTGCGCGTCGCGAGATGATTCGCGATGCATCAAAACGAGGGGGCTCAGTCAACCGGCGTGGCGTCGGCTGCACTTCCTGCCCTTCCTCACCAATAGGCATGTTGTAAGAAACCGGTTCGGCACCTTCGAATTTCGAAGCATGGGCGAATTCCGGAGCAGGAGCAGCATCGATTCGAGGAACCTCGATCGAGACATCATCTTCAAGCGCCGTTTTGTGAACAGAAATCGGTGCAACGACTTGTTCGGCGTAAGAAGGCACGGAATCCACACGCAATGTATGGCTGATGCGGGCATCGCGTTGGGCAAGGGCGAATGCCAAGACCATTAGCAGTCCCGCGAAGAGCCCGACTGAGGCGACGAATAGGTATCGCGACATGGGTTGTTCATCCCCTAACCCGGTATTTGCAAAAACACGGGTTATCGCAATAGCATATTTTCCGTAGCGATCGGAAGACCAAAAAAAGAAAGCGGTCGTCGCTCAGTGAATCCGACGCCGCAGTTCCACAAGAACTTCGTTTTGAACCTCCAGGCCGCGTGTTGCGGAACGTACCGTTTCCTGGGCTAACTGCTTGAGGAAGTACGTGTGCACTTCCCCGCGCAGACATACCTGCTCGCCGCGCTGCTCGACTACGATTCCATGCAGTTCTTGAAAGGGGCTGTCGTGCAACAACTTCGTTGCTTGACAAACGACATCCTGAAAACCGGTATTGATCATGATACAACTCCATCTGCCACCAATGACACTATGAATCAAACTAATGGATGGCAATCCCTGTTGTCAAGCAAGACCGCAAAATCATTACCATCGATTCTTTCGTTATGCATGCATTCAAAATGGGGCTGAATCGCCGTGTCGGAAGCAGAAATGGCGTGGACGGAGGACCTGGCCTGGATTTTCGCCCTAGGTTTGGAAGATTGTCGTCCCGTGACTGCGTTTCGATTCGGAAGAGCGATGGAATTCCTGTTGGATTTGGACCTGGATTGGCTTTGTCTGGCTGCGGAATTCGCAGCGGGACTGCTTCTCCTTTCCATCGCTTGGAGACCCGCCCGGGACTCGTCTACGATCGCCGAAGCGTCGGCCACAACGATCGACTGGGAACCAGTTCAAGCGGCGTTTCTTCATGCCGTTACAAGCGTTGGGCGTTGCCTTTCGCTTCGCTCAAACCGAATTGACGAAGATCGCCTGCAATCCCTGCAACAAGACTGGCCACTTCCCCTGCGTGATCGACTGACGGGGACTCTTAATTCGTATGGAATGGATCAGCTTCATGAAGCATGGTGCAGCGAACCTGATCTGCACGGATACCCCAGTTGTTACGCGGCGATCACATTGACCGACCAAGATGCCCTAATGGAACAACACGGGGCCGCGTGCGTCGAGCATGCATTGAGAAGAATCTCTGACCAGCTTGTGGCTGCATTTTCCGGTCAAGCGTCGTTGTCGCGATATCAACCCAACCGCTTCTTGCTCCACTTCTACGGATCGTCTGTTAAAGAGTGCCATGCTTGTGTGGCTCCCATCCTTGAACAAATCAATGCACCGGAATTTTTTTCGATGCATGGAGAGGCGATCTCGATTCGGTCTGTA
>JALOQW010000354.1 GCA_025459275.1 Pirellula sp. | reverse complement strand
ACCTGCATCCTCATGCTCTTCAGCCGCCAATAACATCTCGTCCCGAGTGAGAGGACTCTCCGTCGCTGACCAGGATGCGCGCGGTAACTCTTCCAAGTTTGCTTGCCATCGGTCGGTGATGGATAAGGTCGACGACTCAAGGTCTCTTTCCGACTCTCCCTCCAGTTCATCGAAATCCAAATGCAGCTGACCATGCGCTCCGACGAGTTTGCCTTGGTCCCTTAGCAACAATCGTCGGCCATCGAAGACGAGATCCAAATCGATTAAGCTGCGATCGCTGACACGTCCGCCAAATTCCTAATTCCTTGAGTTGTCGCTGGATCGACGCTGGCCTGGCACCTTGTGCGACCCAACCAGCGATCCGCTTCGCGCACTGAACCTGTTCAAAATCGAAGTAGGGTATGCGGTGGGTGATCCGAACGCTGTGCAGCAATCCCATCCGATGCCAGCGACGAATGTTTCTCGGAGAGATCTTCAACAACCCCGCCATCATGGCAGGGGTATAAAGCTGTTGCGATACCGATTCCTCGACGGAGTTCATTTTGCGTCCTTGGAGGATTGGCAACGCTCTTCATCCAACTGCAATCCCCACCCTTGCATCTTGTCCAGCATCGCTTGCTTGGTCATGTCGAACTGCAAGGGGGTGATCGTGATATGCCCCGATGCCAGCGCATTGAGATCGGTTTCGTGGTCGGTCTTCTTGGGTGGTGGATCGTTGGTCGACCAATAGTAATCGCGCCCTTTCGGATCCTGTCGCTTGATGTAGTGGTCCCCATAGCGTTCCACGCCCATCGGAACCAGGTGAACCTCCGGCATTCGCCCTGCACGAAATGTTCGGGTCGCCTCGGTCGGGATGTTGATGTTGTACAACTCCGGCGCAGTTCCTTGTTTCGAGAGGATCTGCTCGATCAAGTCGACCGCCATGATCGCGGCAGCTTCGAAATCGGCGTGAGGGTCATGTTCGAGCGAGACCGCAACACTTGGAATGCGGAAGAACGCACCTTCGATCGCAGCCGCAACGGTCCCGGAGTAGAGGACGTTGATGCCGGCATTCAATCCACCGTTGACGCCGCTGACGATCAGATCCACCGGGTTGGGGACCAGTTCGGCCACACCCAATTTCACGCAATCGGCTGGAGAACCTTCGACGGCCCAGCCATGGAACGTGTCGCCATCGTAGATCGCTTTGCATGTCAAGGGTGACAGATAGGTGATCGAATGGCCAACACCACTTTGTTCGGTCGCGGGAGCCACCACGGTGACAGAGCCGAGTCGTTGAAGGGCGATCCGAAGTGCACGTAAGCCTGGAGCGTAAATGCCGTCGTCGTTAGCCAAGAGAATGTTCAATGGATTCCTTCCTTACCAGCGAACCGAGTCGCGGAAATTTGAGGGGTAGCCTGAGTTCAATCGTTCGATTTCGTCGCGCGACGAGGAAGGGATTACATCAGGGAGTTTGATATGCAATTCGACGAGCATGTCACCCGGCGTGCCGTTTGCGGGGGCAAAGCCCTGTCCTTTGATCCGAAGCCGTTTACCGCTGCTGGACATCGGAGGAATGGTGATGGTTACCGTTCCTTTGGCCGTCGGAACATCGATCTTGGCACCTTGGATGGCTTCGGTAAGTGTGATCGGGAGTTTCAATTCGATGTTGTTGCCCACCAGCTTGACGTTCGGATGGGCCTGGGCCTTGATGGTCAGTAGCAGGTCACCCGGTTTTCCTCCGGGCATGGGACCCCCTTGCCCGCGGAGGCGTATCTTCTTGCCCGGCTCGATCCCGCGTGGCACTTTGACTTTGATCGATTCGACTTTGTCGTCCCGCTGAAGTTGGAATTGCATCTCTCCTCCTTCCAGCATCGTGCGCAGTGGGACTTCGATTTCGGCGGCGATGTCATGGCCGCGGGGTACCGAGGTCCGACGCGCTCGAGGGCCGCCTCCTCCGAAATGACTAAAGAGGTCTCCGAGATCGACGGCACCCGCTCCTCCGCCACCGAAGATATCGCCAAAATCGAACCCCGCACCGGATGAGGACCAGCCTTCAGGAGCCTTGTTGAACGGGCCTGCGGCCGAATACCGTTCGTAGTCCTCGCCGAACTGATCGTACTTTTTCCGTTTTTCCGGGTCGTTCAGGGTATCGTAGGCAGCCTGGATTTCCTGGAACCGTTTCTTGGCATTCTGGTCATCGGGATTCAGGTCGGGGTGGTATTTGCGGGCTAACTTTCGATACGCCTTGGCGATATCGTCTTGAGAAGCCGAGCGATCGACACCGAGCGTTTTGTAATAATCGTTGGCCATTGCGGATCAGCATTCGAAACCATGGGAACATCAGGATGGATCATTTTATAGCTTCCCGTCTCCGTCGCACCTCCAAATCGGTTGCGGTCTTCTGTGCCCTGGCCGTGGCCCTGTCCCTTTCCGCGTTCGGCCAAAACCAAGTCGTTTTGGAAGTGATCGATCCCGAAACCGGAAATCCTGTTCCGGCTCGCTTGGATTTTACGAAGTCCGGTAAGAAATTGAGTCGTGATCGCAAGACGCTCGGCGTGGGCGAATCGTGGCTGGCCGAAGGAACCGTTACCCTGCAGCCAGCTCCCGGCGATTACGAGTTTCTAGCGCGCCGCGGTCCCGAATTCAACTCGATTCGTGGCGGGTTCACCATCGAACGGGGTAGCCGTGACACGGTCGCGATCGAAATACCTCGTTCCATCTCCATGCATGAAGAAGGATGGTACAGCGGCGATTTGAGTGCAGAGGTCGACGCGAACTCCCTGGCGCGCTGGCAGCTTGCGGATGCACTGGATATGGTCGTGCAGACGACACTATCCTCCAAGAACAAAGGCGTTCCTGAACCTGCTGCCTCCAAGGTTACCAAACAAAAAGATGCGCCGAAGTGGGGAGGGCCAGAAGAGGTAGGGTACCGTTGGTCGAATCGATCCATCGAGTATCGATCGCCCCACGTCGGCTTAGCGCTGCATCGAACCACAGAATCAACCGAGGATCCGTTCGAAGCCTTGGAAGCCATCGAAGGGGATGCTATGGCCATGGCGGAGGTGACTCAGTTGTTGGCGGCGGATCTTCCACTATGGCTTGCCCACCCCAAGGTGCGATGTGCGCGATTGTTGGGACTGGCCAACCGTGATAAAGGGGATGCCTTGTTAGCCTTGGGACGCGGCGACGATTCCACTGAGTTTGGAAAGCTGCTGATCGAATTGGGAAAAGATCGTTGGTCCATTCCTGTCTTGGCCCCATTTCCTGCCAAGGATCGGATTCGATTTCGGGGACCTCGAGGGGCAGGGATGCTGTCGGAAGCGATCTACTGGCAGGCTTTGGAAGCCGGTCTGCGTTTGACACCCACAGCCGCAAGTGGTTTTGGGGGCTCGGATACGTTTCTCGGGTACAACCGCGTGTACGCCTATCTTGATTCGGAGCCAAGCCACGACGCGTGGTGGGAAGCACTCGTGAAGGGGGAAGTCTTTGTGACCAATGGACCGCTCCTTCGGGTGATGGTCAATGGAGTCCCCCCTGGAACCGTACAAGCGAGTTATCGGAACGAGCCGATCCCGCTCGACATCGCGGTCTCGCTCGCAGTGCGTGACCCTGTCGACTACTTGGATGTCATTTTCAACGGCGAAACGCTCTACAATGCGAAGCTTGAAGATCACTATCGCAAAGGGGAGTTTCCGCCGCTTCAAATCGATCGAAGCGGTTGGTTGGTCGTGAGAGTTGTGACATCGCACGAAGCCGGATATCGAGTCGCGACCACCGCACCGTTCTATTTCGCCTTCGATGGAAATAAACGCATTAGCAAAAAAGCAGTGGCTTTCTTTCGTGAATGGCTCGATAGAACCGAGAAGGTCACCGAAGGCAGCGTAATGACTGAGTCGCGATCGCGGGCCATCGAACGGGCTCGTGCTTTTTGGAGCGAATTGGATCAGCAGTCCAATGCACCTTGAAAACAACCCAAGACTTCCCTGTTGGATGATACGATGGATGATCGATTCGGTTAGCTGTTCGAATTCCTTAGGAGTATTGGGGGCGGAGGCAAATCGATGGTTCGTTTCCGCGCTCAAGTCTCTTGATGGCTTCTTTCTGATTCTTGGGGGATCGATTCTCGATGGGAGCAAACGGATCGAATCGGTAGACGATGTCCATGGTTGATTATCAATCTGATCGAAGAATGAAAAGAAACGGAGTCCGGAACGACGAACCCGTAGTATGGCCCGGCGGATCGCTTGGGCATTGCTCGCACGATATACGGGGGGAGATCGGCTTTAGGGCCGACGGCCCGGCAGAACTTTAGCCGGCAGCGATAGCTGCCGGTTGGCGTTTACGAAGGATCGCAAAGGCCTGAAGGGCCGATAGAAATCCTGTCCTTGCGTAATCGCTATCACGAGCCGAGGTTCGTTGCAAAGACGCGCAGCGTGTCTTCTTTCGCCCCATTCGGGGCTTTGGCCTTGGGTGGGGACGCGTACCCGGACCAATCGGTCCGGGCTGAAGTTCTGCCGGTCCTCCGGCCCTAAAGCCAACGCGACGATCCTCCGGACCTATACACAACAATCGGTCCTTCTGACCGAAAACCAACGATCTGTCGTCCTAATCAAAGACCAACGAAACGCTTTCAGGTCGGAGGACCGCTGACCCATTTTTCTAAAAAGTTCCCTCTGGCATAGTTGGCGTGGGATTACACGTTCGCTACTTTGCTTGCCGAGGAGTGTTGCATCGTGACCCGAACCGAATCTCATCTCCGGCACGCTGCTGCTGCGCGCCGCAAGCGATTGGCCCTTCGCCGATTAACCATCGAACAACTCGAAGGTAGGCATGCACCTGGATCGCTGATGCCGATCCCGTTTGCGGACCTTCTCGACCCCTCAGTCAATCTGGCCAATCGTCATCACCAGACGCTGAATACTCTCCCCATGCGGCGCAGCAGTCCGAACTCGCCTGTCTTGCTCTCCCCGCTTCGTGATAACAGCACGTCCCCTTCGACATCTTCACTTTCACCGTCCTACGTGTCCAGCAAGCCGCGAGAGAACGTCCTCCCCAACGCATCACTTGTGTACGACGGCTTGCAAAAACTGGAACAAATAAGTGCGCCGAAGTGGAGTCCGAGAGCAACACACGGCGCGAGATGAACGAGAAGGTGGCGGCCTATCTCGAAGCCGGCGCGCAGGAAGTGATCCTCGTCGAGCAGTCGGGCCGGGTCCGCTACTTCGGCGCCGAAGGCGAACGCAGCAGCAGCGCCTTTGAACTCGGCATCGTTCTGCCGCTCGACGTCGGCAGCTGACGCTGCCGCGGCGCAGGGGCCGCGATCAGAGACCAGACCTGGGAAGATCCGGTGACAGACGCCTTCATCGTCGCCGCGCTGCGCACGGCCGGCGGCCGCAAGGGCGGCCGGCTCTCCGGCTGGCATCCGGCC
>JALOQW010000353.1 GCA_025459275.1 Pirellula sp. | reverse complement strand
AACGTGGGGAGGCCCCGCGTTGTCGCTGAGTGGCAGCGGACCGGTCAACGAAGATTGGTTGTCGGTCGGCGGTGGCGATGGATTCATGTGCCGCGTCGATCCGAACGATCCGGACCTCGTTTATTGGACCAGCCAGGATGGAAACATGGGGCGCCGTCACATGAAGACGGGAGAAAGAGGTTCGATTCGAGCGCGTGCTCCGGAAGGAGAACCTGCCTATCGGTTCAACTGGAGCACACCCTTCATTTTGTCCAACGCCAATTCGCGAATCTTCTACGCAGCAGGCAACTTTGTTTTCCGCTCGCTCGATCGAGGGAACAACCTCGAGAAGATCTCTCCGGAAATCACTCTCACCAAGCGCGGATCGGCGACGGCGCTGGCCGAATCTCCTCGCAATCCCAACGTGCTCTACGTGGGGACGGATGACGGTGCACTGTGGGTGACCCAAGATGGAGGCAAGGAATGGAGCGAAATCGGCAGGAACTTGAATCTTCCTGCTCCTCGATGGGTTTCGACGATCGAAGCTTCGCGATTCGCGGATGGACGCGTTTACATTGCATTGGATGGTCACCGATCCAATGACGATGATCCGTATGTGTTCGTCTCCGAAGACTTCGGCAAGTCATGGAAGTCACTGCGTGCGAATCTGCCGTGGGGGTCAACACGCTGCTTGCGAGAAAGCCCATTCAGCGAGAACGTGCTGTTGGTTGGAACCGAGTTTGCTGTTTATGCCAGTGCCAATCGTGGAGACCGCTGGAATAAGCTGAATTCCAACCTGCCCACCGTGGCCGTCTTCGACTTTGCATTCCATCCCAACAATGGAGAAGTCGTGGCAGCAACGCACGGGCGCAGTTTGTGGATTGCGGATATCACTCCCTTGCACCAGATCGCAGCATCTCACGTGACGGAGACTCCGTTCCTCTACAAGCCGACAACGGCCATTCGTTGGCGGCGAGAAGCGACACGAGGGTCAACCAACCGTCGATTCGTCGGTGAAAATCCGCCTGCAGGCGCTAGCTTGTTCTATGCTCTGCCCAAGAAAGCTGAACAAGTCACACTCAAGATCCAGGACGTCAACGGCGCCACGATCCGTGAGTTTCGCGCCAGCCCTGAAGCAGGATTGCATCGCGTGGGATGGGATCTCGTCGCATCGCCTCCACCTGCCAATCGTGGTGGTGAACGTGGCCAGCGCGGTGGTCGCGGCGAACGACCTGCAGGTGAACGGCCTGCGACAGGTGCGGCGCCAGAGTCGGCAGGAGAAGGGACGGCCTCTGGAGAAGGGCGAACGGAAGGCACACCTAGTTCCGAACCAGGACCACGTCGATCCGGCGGTGGCCCTGGCGGCCCTGGTGGCCCTGGTGGCTTTGGCGGCGGGCGAGCACGAGCCGCGGGTTCAGGCAACTACCGAGTGGTCCTAACCGTGGATGGCAAAGAGTTCACGCAGGAGTTGCGATTGATCTCCGACCCCAATCTTCCGATCCAATCGGAGTTGACCGGAACAAGCGAATCCTACGACGTCTGGACCGGCGATGATGTCGAAGACGCGGAGGAGGAAGAAGAGGAAGAGCTGCAAGGCTCGGACATCGGTTCCGATGGGTGATTCCGGGCTTCGACTTCGAAGGGGTTATCCCAATAGGGATGGTGGCCGTGCATCCACTGCCACCATCCGCTGATGAAGTAGGCGGGCACAAAGAGTGGACCCCAGCGCTCGTATTGACGGACATGCACGTACTCGTGATCCCACGAGTCGTAAAATGTTTCTTCCGATGCGGCCAAGATCGTGTGCCCCAATGTCAGGGCTGCGGCTCCTCCTTGGATCGGTGCGAGTGTTAAGAGTCGCTCAATGGCCGGCCCAACGATACCAATCGTGCCTCGATGTGCGATCCATTTTCGGCTTCCTTGCCAAGGAACAAGGAAGAACCAAAGGCCGACAACTGTGTAGAGCCCGGGCCATGCATAACGGATGGCCTGGTTCAGATACCTGAGACCCCGGTGCCTCCATCGAGGGATCATGGGGTTGGGCTCGAGGAACTCTTGGAACGGCTAGCCAATCCGACGACAAGCATGACGAGGGCAAGGACTCCGAATGCAACGAGTGCCGGGACCATGCTATCGAACCACGATTGCGGCAAAAGACCTGCAAACCACGAGCCCGATTCTTCGCCATTGGTCGGAAGATGTTGCGAGAAGTCGATCGCCTTCAAAAGGTTCGGCCGAAAGTTCATGAAGGAAATCAGAACTGCGGCAATGGCACCGCCGGCGATGTAGCCGGAACTTAGCAAGACAGCCGGGCTGGAGTCATCCTCGGTTCCTGGTTTCACACCCTGCGCTTTGTCGACGATCCATCGGATGACACCTCCAGCAAAAATGGGAGTCGATGCAGCCAGCGGAAGATAGACACCCACGGCGAAAGGGAGGCTTGCAACGCCGCTCAACTCCAACGTCAATGCGATGAGTACTCCAAAGAGAACCAAGCCCCAAGGAAGTCGACGATCGAGAATGCCGTCAATGATCAACTGCATGAGCACCGTTTTGGGAGCATCGAACTTGTTGGAGGAAATGTCGTTGCCGGCATCGTCGTACTTCAACATGCCATTGATGGCTGGATCGACCAGGTAGGCCGGTTTGCCAGACGCGTCGATCAGGTAGCGACCCGGGGGCAATGGTCCTCCAGTCTCTGCCTTTCCGAGATTAAGCACAAAGTACTCATTCTTGTCTTCGTCAAAGTAAGGCCCGGAATGAACGGTATCTTTTGATAAACCGGCCGTATCGATGACCACATCTTGGAAAGGCTCCACGGCTTTCTTACTGTACGTGGAATTGGCTTCGTTCATGGCTAACAAGACCAATCCGACGACGAGTGCAGAGGTGAATGCGCCAAAAAGAATGGCCAGCTGTTGTGAAGCGGGCGTGGCCCCTACGTGATGTCCGGTCTTCAAGGCTTGGGCCGTGCTTCCCCCATTGGACGACGCAATGCAGACGACGCCGGCGACGGTCAGAGCCGTCAATTTGATTTCTTTATCAATCGCAATCCAACCGAACCCGTCCATAGCCAAAAGTATCAAGCAGGTGAGAAGCAGGGTCGCGACGGTCATGCCTGAGATCGGATTGGAGGATGAGCCGATTTCGCCCGTCAATCGGGACGCTACGGTGACAAACAGAAAGCCAAAGATGACGATCATCATCGCGCCCGCAATCCCTTTGGTATCGAAACCCAAGCCGAGTTGCGGCACGGCCATCAATCCGATCACCAGGAGGATGCTCCCCAACAAGATCCATGGGAGAGGCAGATCTCGGTCGGTTCGCTTTTTGAGCGACCCATCACCGCCACGCGCAGCGAACAGATCGCGAAAACTCGTGATGATGGCACCAAAGATGATCGGAAGCGCTTTGATCATGCTGAAGATCCCACCGGCTGCGACCGCACCCGCACCGATGTAGAGGATGTAGAAGTTTCGGATTTCCCCGTCTTCCATGTCTCGAATGAGCTTGGTTCCAGGTTCCAAGGGGGCTTGAAGGCCATCGCCAAAAAAGACAATCATCGGACTGATCACGAGATAAGCGAGGACCCCTCCCGCGACCATGATGCTGGCGATCCTTGGTCCAATGATGTAGCCGACACCCAGGAGCGATGGCGACAACTCCATACTGACGGTTGCACCCTTTAAGCCGACCGTTTTTCCAGCGGTTCCCACCCAACTCAGCGCCGATGCGGCCACATCCTTCCATAGGTGGAGAGCTTGCATACAGATCTGATACAGGAACGCCAACCCGAACCCAGAGAATACCATCGAGGCTGTGGCTCCTCCCTTTTCGCCGGCGATCAGCACCTCAGCGCAGGCCTTACCTTCAGGGAAGGTCAGTTTGCCGTGTTGCTGGACGATGAAGGCTCGGCGAAGGGGAATCATCAGCAGGATGCCGAGCAAGCCTCCGAAGACGCTTACCGTCATCACTCGAATGACATCGATATCGAATCCCAACAACAAGAGAGCCGGCATGATCAAGCCGACACCAAACGCAAGCGATTCGCCAGCGGACCCCGTGGTTTGCACGACATTGTTCTCGAGGATGGTCGTGCGACGCAGGCCCGTCACCTTGGAGATCACTCGAAATAATGTGATGGACAGAACCGCGACAGGGATCGATGCCGACACGGTCAATCCGACCTTGAGCACCAGATACATCGACGAAGCGCCGAAAATGATGCCCAACAACGCCCCCATGATGATCGGGAACCAAGTCAGCTCCGGGATCGACTCTTCATCAGGAACAAACGGCTTTAACTCGGGCTGGGATTCAACCGACATCACAGAACTCGCGCAATCATAAAGGGATAATCAATCCGTGGTTTCGACCAAGGCGGTAACCAGTTTCAAGCTTTCGCTGAGGAAGGGCTTGATGTGCTTTGCATCCAGCTTCGTCCGTTCGCGTACGATCAGAAGATGATCTTGATCCAACGCGTACGTCTGCTTGGGCTGTTGCAAGAGTGCGTCGCGGCGAACCGGAGAGAGGTACTCGCGAATGCGGGCTTCATCTGCACCTTGGATGACAAATGTTTTCGAGAACTCGGGGGCGTCGGGAATGTCGATATCTTGAAAGCCGACCAGTGATCCGATTCTCGACAAAAACGTTTCGGGTTTCAGTTGCATCGACGGCGCCTCCAATCGCTCGTCGGTGCAGAGAGAGAGGACCCAATGCTGAGTCGACTGGTTCTTGCCAGATCCGACAACGAACGAGTAGTCGAACAAACAAATCCGTGTTTCACCATTGTCCGCCAGCAACGATAGGGACGTGCGTTGGTTCCGCCCCTTGCGAGCCACCTCGAAACGCTGCAGTGCGAGCCGTTCCGTTTCCGGTAGTTCCCAATTTAATTCGAGATGCAGCTCTCTGGCGAGGTCGGCGACGCGCTGCCGTCGTTTTTTTTCGAGGTGCCCGTTGATGAACCATGCACCAAAGATAGCGCTAGCGACAACGGCAACGAGCAGCAACTCGAACATACCCATGTACCACCCGAGATCACTCCGTTTTCGGAGTTGTGTTTAGCAGCTCTTCGACTTTGGTTTGCAATGCGGCGCCCCGAACATGAATCGCCGCGACGTTGCCATCCCGGCCGATCAGCATG
>JALOQW010000352.1 GCA_025459275.1 Pirellula sp. | reverse complement strand
TTCTTTGCCTTTTGTGCGTTCTCGAAGTTGCTGTAAATGGCTCTTACTATGCAATCGCGATCGTCACTACTGACCAAGAAGAAGCCAAGGTGCTTTAAGCCATCAAACATCGGGTAGACGAGAACGACCTGATCTTGCACTCTGCTTCCCTCGAAGTGGTGCTCGACATGCTTCATCCATGTGGTGCATTCGGTAAACACGGTCGCAAAGGCAGCGGTTCGGTACTGCTCCAATAGCTCTGCAGGTATAGTCGCGAACGGGTCCGATTTGCCTTGCAAGCGTTCCACAATCTCGGCTTCAGTTCCATGCAGGAATCCTTGTTCATCGTCCACCACCCAGCTAACTGGGTCGGATTCTTTATAGGAACCGGTTTCAGGAACAAAGACCTGACGGGTCATAGCCGACGCTTGTCGCCCCTCGATCAGCTTGACTTGATTGGATTGTCGCAATCCCCCAAGACTGGGATGAGTAATAAGGTGAGACAGCACCTTGGGGTTGACTTGATCCCCTTCACTGACATCGGCGCCGATTGAGACACTACCGTGTACTTTCTCTAAATCGGACCAATGTAAAGCGATATGGGATCGACCATGTATGGCTGCGTCCTCCGATAAGCTACCCAAGAATGCGAACGTCAAAGCTTGATTGATGTATCGCATTCCATGGTCGAAGTCAGCTGACTGGAATCGGCCTGGGTTCCAAATCATCTTTCCGTGTAGTTGTAGCGGAGGGCATTTCTCTTGGATCTCTTGAAGTTGTTGCGAGCGGGCTTGAATCGCCTGGACGTCTTCCCTTGTTACCTGATCCGCATCCATGGGTTTGTCATCGGGAGGTGTTCCTCGAAGCCCTGTTAGCGGCACACACATGACCACCGTAAGGAAAGTAATCGCGGCCGCCCATCGCCATCCATGACGACGCGGTACCAACTGACCTTGCTTCAACATCGTGATTCTCCTTATCACACAAATCTGTTCTGCTGAAAGCACCGGACTGGGGGTCCGAACACTGCATTCAGCACGCAACGCAAGACTTGCCAAAGCCCTTC
Organism: Pirellula sp.; assembly: GCA_025459275.1. Lineage (GTDB taxonomy): Bacteria > Planctomycetota > Planctomycetia > Pirellulales > Pirellulaceae > JBKCUI01. Next base: position 4,082 of record JALOQW010000352.1, on the reverse strand, counting down.
CGTAGGCTCGAGCATCCGACATCCAACCGGCTGCAAGCTGATCTGCAGCCAACTCCTGCTCCATCCGCCAACGGCGCACAAGCAAATGCATCAGCGGATGGAAAAAATAGAGGACTCGTAACCAACTCCCGATGACGACCCAAAAGAAGTCGTGTCGAGCGATGTGTGCGGATTCGTGCAGCAGGACCGCTTCTAACTCGTGATCTGTCCAACGCTGCCAATGACGATTCAGTAGAAGTACTGGGCGAAAGACTCCCACGGTTGCACCAATGGGAACACGATCCGAAATACGCAATGCGGGTGTGCGGCGCAGTTTCATCTGCTTCGAAATACGATGGATACGAGTTTCCAAAGCCTCCGATGACAAGCTTTCACTTTTGCGGACCATCCATCGCATCCAAAGCCATCCATGCAACCAGAGGCCTGTCATCAAGCCAACACCGAGTCCCAAGATCCAAGGAACACGCGCTAGCCAAGTCGATTGATCAACGAAGGATGAACGCTCAGCACCTCGAACTCCTTCGTCGATCGATTGAACGTTGGACAGTAACCAATGGAGGATCGTCGCTGGCAAGGGATAACCCTTGGCTTCGCTTTCGTAAGAGATGAACTTATCTGAGTCCGCATCGGATGTGTCGATCGATGTTCGCGGCGAGGAGATACCTAACGCATCGAAGTCCTTGTTAGGTTTCGTTGCTGCATCGATCGGCGGTACCGCCGATGTCGTCCAAGAACTCGTGATCTCGTTTCGAAGGGACCAATGTGTGGAGGGAAGACAGGCCAATCCACCTAGAAGTAACGAGACCATAGCGCTACCGGAAAGCATGGCAGTAGTGAATTGAGGACGGGCCCCTCTCAGAGTCCAACACAAAGCCAAGGAAACGGATGCAACCAAGCTGACTTGAACCACACACCAGAATAACGAAGGCAACGGAAACATCACGATTCGCCTCTTTCGTCATCTTGAAGGAGCTGAACCAACTTCGCTCGCTTCTTGGGGGAGAGCTTGGTTGTGCCCAGGACATGCAGAAGGAGCTGCTCACTGGACCCCTTAAAGACCCGATGCAGCAAATCGGTCACGAGATGTCCGGAGACCTCCTGAAACGACTTCGTCGGGGAATAGCTAAACGGCCGCGTTTCGCCGATGCGATTCAGAAAACCCTTTTCGGCCAGAATGCGACACAGGTTTGCAACAGTGGTATATGTCAGCACGCGACCGGTGGCTTCGAGATGATCGCGCGCGACTTGAGCCGTCATTTCGCCTTGAGACCAAAAGGCATGCATGACTTCGAGCTCCCGATCCGTCAATGGTTCCGCCTGGGGGCGATTCATCGCTCGTCTCCTCCCTGAGAATTCTGCTGCTAGATTTGCCGATCCAAATTTGGTTTCCCAAATCTAGAGCAAAACAGCGAGGCGAGTCAAGCTTGAATGTTGCCTCCTTTCTTTCAAGAGCTAACCAGCGTTCTCAGAGCCGGGGATCGATCGGCTCGCTTTCCATGGCGAGGACGGCGAAGACGCATTCGTGGACGCGGCGCAAGGGTTCGCGCCGCACGAATCGTTCAAGGGACTCGAGCCCCAGCGCGAACTCGCGCAATGCCAACGACCGCTTGGCTCCCAATCGACGTGAACGCAGTCGTTGCAAATGCTCCGGCTTGGTGTACTCGGGACCGTAAATGATGCGCAGATACTCCGGACCGCGTACCTTGATAGCCGGTTGCAATAAACCACGCGGCCCTTCCGCGATAAAGGAGAGCGGCTTGACCACCATCCCTTCGCCACCCGCTTCGGTGAGCGCGGTCCACCACGCGGTCGCTTCCTCTTCACTTGCCGGACTTGAAAGATCGACGAGCTTCCACGGTGTCGCGAACAGCACGGGATCCGTGCCGTCGGCCAATCGAGAGAGGGTCTGCATATGCCAAGCGTGATCGCGATCAACATGGACCTTGCCTTCGCTGGCGAGCAAATGAAACGGAGCAAGCCGCAGGTCATCCACGCTGGCAACATTCCAACAGTAGCGCTGGTACGCTTGGATGTAACGCTGCACGAGTTGATAACGTTCGGCCGTATCGTTCAGGATTGGTTCGATGGCAGAGATACGCTCGCGAGTCTTCTCGAGGGCTGTGACGGCCGCTTCGAGCCCGGCGACGCCTGCGGCCCCCACGGCCTCGTATTGATCGCGGATCAGCGACTGTGCCTTGGCCGACCAAGGCATCAACTCGCAATCCAAGCAGACCCAATCGGTCGCGAGTTCCTGCCACAGGCCTGCACGTTCGATCGCGTCGCGCACGCGTGTCAACAAAGACTGCTCCATACTGCGATCCTCGAAGAACGGACGCCCCGTGCGGGTGGTGACGATACCAAGAGAATCCCTATCGTGGATTCCGAATCGAGCCGAGGGAACTTGAGTGTCACGACAGACAATTGCTACAGCCCTCGAGCCCATATGCTTCTCTTCGCAGACGACTTGCGAGACTCCCCCCGAGCGATAATATTCGAAGGCTTCACGTGGTTGTTCGAGGTAGAGGCCTTCGTTGGCGGTCTCGCATGGAGACATCGTCGGCGGCAAGTAGATCAGCCAACGCGGGTCGGCCGCGAATCGGCTCATGATCTCGAGCGCGGCGGCAGCGTTTTCCGTACGGACGGTGATGTTTCGCATCCATCGGGTCTCGATATGACGCTTGCCCGAGACATCGTCGAGGTCGAGAAGACCGTCGTCTTCTTGCTGCAACGATAGCGGGTGCTGTCCTTCGTTGAGAAACGGCTTTCTAGGTTCGGCATACGTTGCGCGCGCATCGACTGAGAGGAACTCTCGTTCTGGCCACCGGAGCGCGGTCAATTTGCCACCGAAGACACAACCGGTATCGATGCAGACGGTGTTGTTGAACCATTCAGGTCGAGGAACAGGCGTATGGCCGTAGATGACGGACGCTTTGCCCCGATAATCGGCGGCCCAGTTGTATCGAACCGGCAATCCAAACTCATCGGTCTCGCCGGTTGTTTCCCCATACAAGGCAAACTCACGCACACCTCCCGAACCTCGGCCTTGCATCGATTCTTTCATCCCCGCGTGGGCCACGACGAGCTTGCCATCATCCAAGACGTAATGACTGACTAAACCGTCGATGAATTTTGCAACAGCTTGACGGAATTCGTCCGACTCTTGGCCAAGCTGCTCCAGCGACTGCGCCAGACCATGTTTGATTTGGACATTCTTACCGGTGAGGGCTCGCATCAATTTGATGTCGTGATTGCCGGGCACACAAAGTGCTTTTCCCGTCTGGACCAAATCCATGACGAGTCGCAGCACAGCCGGTGTCTTGGGGCCGCGATCGACGAGGTCTCCTAGGAATATGAGTTTTCGAGGGACTCCATCCTGCTGTGGAGGTTCCGCATCGCATGCTCCCTCCGGCTTTCCTGGGATCGGAGTGATCTGCCACTTCAATTGATGAAGCAGCTCGATCAACTCCCGTTCTGCACGCGCCGCTACACCAACGAACCGGCCATCCGGCTGGCGGAGAAACTCATCAGCTTCGCGCCCGCCGATCTGAGCCGCGTGCTGTTCGCGCCGGGCGGAGCGTCGGCCATCGGGATCGCTCTCAAGCTGGCTCGCGCCGCGACCGGTCGGTTCAAGACCATTTCCATGTGGGATTCGTTTCATGGCGCATCGCTGGACGCCATCTCCATTGGGGGCGAGGCGGCCTTCCGCAGCGGCGCGGGTCCGTTGCTGCCGGGTTGTGAACACGTGCCGCCGCCCGATCCCTCGCACTGCCCTTTCCGCTGTGGAGAAAGGTGCAACCACGCGTGCGCCGATTATGTCGAGTACGTGCTGGAGCGCGAGGGCGACGTGGCAGCCGTCATCGCCGAAACGGTGCGCAACGTGCCCGTCATTCCGCCGCTGGATTACTGGAAGCGCATCCGAGCCGCCTGTGACAAGCACGGGGCATTATTGATCTTGGATGAGATTCCAATTGGCTTGGGCCGCACTGGTCGGTTCTTCGCCTTTGAACATTTCGGTATCATCCCTGACATAGTCGTGCTCGGCAAAGGACTGGGCGGCGGCGTGTTTCCCCTGGCGGGCATTC
>JALOQW010000351.1 GCA_025459275.1 Pirellula sp. | reverse complement strand
GCGAATGTCCGACCAGGTATCCGACGCAACGACGATGATCGGTGTTGAACCGGAACGGAATCCAGCACCACCCAAGGTTCCTCCCAATGTTGTTGGCACACTATTGGTGTAGGTTTGAACCAACAACGGCTGAGCCGTATCGAACTTAAACAGATCGCTAGAACCGTGTGCGCCAGGGAGCCTTCGACCACCGATCTTATTGGGGAGCATGATCTGTGTCGGATAGGTGCCATCGGCAAGAAGACCATCGAAGTAGACGAATTCCGTCGATGGCGTCGTGATCGATGCGTCGTAGAGCAATTTCGTCGAGTCCACGTTGATGGCGTTGGTTTGGTTGAGAGTGATCGACGAGTTTACGCTCACAGGATACGACGAAACATGGGTCCGAAGGATCGAGAAGTTTCGCGTAAGATCACCACCTGACACGTCATCGACAATCAGCATGAAGCGTCCGGTTGACGGCAAATCCACTTTGAGTTCGACGGAAGTCTGAGGATTGTAGTTGATGGGGCCCGGAACAATTGCGGTTGCAATGGTGCTGCCAAACGGATCAATAACTCGCATCCGCAGCACCCCTTGTGCTGGCCCATTCTGGGGCTCGTTGAACGTGATTCGGTTGAAGTCCCCTTGGCGACCATCAAAAGTGTAAACACGGGCTCCGGGAGTCGTAGAGCCCGCAGTGCCAGAAACCGATTGCCCCGAATTTACCGCCGTGCCGAAAGTACCCAGGTCGATCAACCGGAATCCCACGTTGCCAGCTCGGCTGCGGATGCGAAGCGTGTAAGATCCCTCGCGCAATCCGAAATTGCTGGTTTCACCTGTCGCGACGCGTCCACCTGAGTTTGAAAAAAGGCGTTCATTGACAATCGTCCCTGTGGGACCGACGAGTGTCCAGTCGGCATCTGCTTGTTTGCTCGCGTTGCTCGGCTCAAAGTAGACGTTGGTGGGATTGGTAATCGTGAACGTGTACTCATTGGTTCGCGCATAGTGAGTCAGCGAACTGCCGTAGGTGTGGTTCGACGTGATGAAGGTCGCATTACTCATCGCCGTCGGTGACAGTGCCTGTGTTACGGTCTCGTTGGCGAAAATCGAATAGAGCTGGCTGCCACTGGTCAGATTGTGCGCATCGACAACGACGTACAGATCATGCCATCCGAAAGGAACGACACCGCCATCCGTTGCAAGAGTACCGTCCAGACGTGTCTGCATGGACGGTGCATAGACCCGCCAGAGTGCGGACGATCCCGATGCGAGCTTCCTGAAGTAACCACCCGAGAGGCTCGACGAAGGAACTCGAACAATGTGTGCGCCGTAACTCGGTTCGCTGCCAGCGGTGAGGGTTGCAACCCCCGAGCTATTGAATGACACACTTGAAGCGGTCGTCATGTCAAGGACGCGAAAACTGTAGTCGCCGCTGTTCCCTTCGCCTTCGGCGCCCTCTCCTTCCGGTCCGCCTCCTCCACCCCCAGGCCCACCGCCTCCGCCCACAGTTCCTGCTGTGATGGTCAACCGGTACTTACCCGGTGCAAGGGCGAAGGGTTTGGCGCTCAATGCCGTGCCCGTTGTGGTCCCCATTCCATCCATTTTTGAGTCAGCGAGAATGACACCCGAGGGAGCCGTGAGTTTCCAATGGACATTGTTATTGGTGGACAGGGAATCGAAGTAATGCGGTTTCCATCCCGACTGGCCCGAGAGATTGATCAAGTACTCGATCGTCTGATTCGATGTCAGCGTTCCCGTATAAGTCTGACCGACGGTTAGCGTTGGAGGGGTGTTGGGTACGGTCGCAGACCCCGAGTTGATTGTGAGGGATGCGGTTCCGGTCGTCGTCGATTCATTGATATCCCCATCGAAGAGAACCAAGTAGTTTCCGGGCTCGATGATCGAAAACGTACTAGGCGTGGTGTACGAGTCTCCCGCGTAGTTCGATTTCCGGTAAAGGGTGTTACCCGCGAGGTCGAGCACCCAGATCTTGGCATTGGCGTTGGCGATAGCTGGAACAGTGATCGACTGGCCAGCGTTCGTCACATTGACTGTGTAGATGGCTGCTGCGGAAGCGGGGTTAAGGGAATGGTTGAAGGTTACGGAGCTATTGCTGCCGAGGTTTTGGGGAGATCCGGTCGCTACTAGGTCCAGCAATCGAAACGCGTAGGTAGACATCGCCCCAGGTCCTGGCGAGGTCGTGTCGGATTCCACCACAAGGGAGTAGTTGCCTGCTGGAAGGGCGAGCAGGCGATCGCCAGAAAGATTGGCCGATCCCGAACTGGGAGCATTGGAGAAGCGATCGGTTGCTACGACGAGCTTATCCGAGCTTTCGATGCGCCATTTCAAACCAGGAGATGTTTGGCGAGAGTCAAGATAAAGGGACTTCCAGCCTGTGAGGTTGAGCGAGTATCGATCGATTTGGCCAGCATAGGCGATATTGCCGGAGACCAATTGACCGAGGGTGATGGGGTTCGTTGCATTCGGAAGCACAGCCGCTCCAAACTCGTAGTTTAGCGCCGCGCTAGACTCCGAATCGAGAATAACAACGTAAGAGCCAATCTGCGTTAAGTCGACCTGGATTGGCTGGCTAGCAGGACCAGAAGCGAGTCGGACCCCCTTGGTGTCGAACACGTTCCAAGATGCTTGGGATAGATCTGAAACGGGAGAAAGTCGCAGTACATTGCCTGCAGAACTATTGGTGAAGGTCCAACCTTTGGCCTCTTTGGCCACGCTGATGCTTCCGCTGTTGGTTGCTAACGTTGCAGTGTTGGAGACATTCAACGGCGCCAAATCACTGGTTCGAATCAACCGATAGGAGAATGATCTTGGTGTATTGAAAGGAGCGATGTCGCCATTTTTTAACCCCGCAGTCTGGCTTGAGATATCGAGCGAGTGGCCGTTGTCCATGGCGCTACCATTGGGAGCCCCCGTTGGAGGAAGGTGACCATTGGGGACATCGTTCCTTCCATAATCAAGACCAACCCCGGTTGCGGCCTGATAGAGAGCTTCGACCACCGAGACAGTACCTGCCCCGCTTCCAATCGAACGTCGATTGAGCGCCAGTTCGATGAACCGGTCGAAGTTTGCATCCTCCTTTCGAATCACTGGTTGGTTGAGGATGTAGGGGCGGTTGCGTTCACCGAACTCGACGGAGAGGGCAAAATTCTCCATGCGTGCGATACCGAACGCGAAATCCGTCGATGGGTAAGCGCTGTCCAGGTTATTGATCGCCGACTGGATGGTCGAGCGTAGGGAGGGCGCACCAGGCATAAGGGGTTCACCCCACATATCGATGCTGGCTGTGTCATCCAACAGAAAGAGAACGTCGGCTTTCGGGAGCGACGTTTGACGGGTGAATGTAACGGTTTGCTGTGAAACTTGTCCGTCCGCCAAATTCACGATAATCGGGCTGGTGGGCGTGACGTTACCGACGACAGGACCTGGGGAAACCGCGTTATGCACAATACTCGGCGAAGACACAATCACTGGCGGGCGATTTCCTGGCTCGATACTCACTAAAATTTGAAACGATTGCTCGGTGTACAAGCTCGGTGTGCCATTGTCGGTGACGCGGACGACCACCGTATGGATACCAAGCTGTGCGTCGGAAGGCTTCCAGCTAAAAAGGCCGGTCGACGACCCAATCGACATGCCGCCAGGAGAAAGCGTTAGCGAGTATGTCAATGTGTCGTTGTTCGGATCGCTGGCGTTAGCATCATATTCATAGGGGGTATTGACGAACGCTTGGACGATCGGTGTGCTGGTCCATTCGGGGGGACGGTTGACACTGGTCGAGGACAAGACCGACAGCGTAAAGGATTGGGTGGAGCGTAAGCCGAGCGCGTCCTGGACCGCGAGCGTGACCCGGTGGGATCCCACATTGGCTGCCGTGTTGGAGTCGCTCCATGAGACAACCCCCGTCGTCCCATCGATACTAAAGCCTTGCGGACCTTCGATGATCGAATAGGTGATGGCATCGCCGTTGGGATCCAAACCTTGAGAAGCATACGAGTAGGACTTTCCCGCACGAACGGTGACCACCGGCGCGGTTACAAATGCAGGGGCTGCATTGGGTTCGGAAAACAGCACAAGCTCGTAGGTGAATGGCTGCTCGGACGGATTGTGAAACTCCAGGGTAACCGTGGCAGTCGAGGAGCCTTTGAGAAGTTGATTATTGGCGATGGCAGATGCCAAATCGATAAACGCAACCCGATCTCCTGCGTAACCATCGGCGTTGGTCAAAGTGACGTCGCTGCGGGAAAGATTGCGTATACCAAGACGCAAAGGCCCTTTGAGGTCATAGGTGCCATTATTGGTAAGCGTGATGTCGGTGAAGAGTGTTTTCGATTTCTCAAAGAACGAGGTGCGGCCATACGAGGGAATCACGTTGAGGTCGGCGATCTTTTCCGGTATCAGGTTTCGAAGATCCATCTCATTCGCGCTAGTCATTGTCAACGTCACCGTGCTTGAGTCGCTGGCCTTGCGTGCGACGACAGGTACTGTTGTCGTGGCTGCGGGCACTGTAGTCGCGTAGAAGAAATTTCCTGTTGCGTCCATCGATGAAGGGCCGAGCCCTCCGATCGTGACGACGGCTCCGGGATCTGTTTGACCAGAAACCAGCACAGGCAGGCCAGCGTCAACGAGATCGACTGGAGTGGACGCTGACAATGGCGGTGGAGGATCCGCGATCCCCTCGGGAGAACTATTAGCAGCGGCCGTAATCCAACTCGTTGTCAATGTTGGAGAGCCACCAGTTGCCGATGCGGCTCCGTTGTAGCGGTAGACTCTCTTGTCGACTCGATCTACGACCCAAACATCATTTCCATCGGCGGCACCTGCATTGGGATTGACGGTAATCCCTGTAGGATCGGTATTCCCCGAGCTCAACGTCCAAAATCCCACACAGATGCCCGAAGTCTCATACACGAATACCCGTCCACTCGAACCTGCGGTAAGGTCCGTTACCCAAAGTCGAGTCCCACGCATTGCAAGCCCAGTACTGAACCGATTGTCCGCGTTGAGCGTGAAGCTACTCGTCGGAGCGATGGACGTTCCACTGGGACGTTCCACTGTTGGTGACGGATGCAGCATTAGCAAACCGAACAAGCGTATCGCTCCCGGCGTCCACGATCCAAATGTCCGTGCCATCGGTGGCGATGTCCTGTGGATTGCTTAGCCCGGATGCCTGCCATGATCCGAGCAATGCATTCGACCCGTTATGAACATTGATTCTTCCACCGGAACCAAGCATCCATACGCGATCACCAGCCAAATTAGAAGCAACTCCTACATGCGTTTGACCGGAAATCGAGGAGGCAAAAGGGGATAGTGGTTTTCCCGTGGAGTCGTTCCGATAGACCTGAGTGCCTCTGCTATTGGCGAGAAAGAATTTTACTGGTGTGTCGTTGAAGACAGTGACCGTAATGGTTGCGGTTGAAGTGAGTGGTGCACTCACTCCGTTAGGCCTCCATCAGCGGCTTAGTGTATTTCAGCATTTGTTGGAATGCATCGCCCACCGCAATGGTAATGATCAGGCGTGGACGCATTGGAGCAACGGCA
>JALOQW010000350.1 GCA_025459275.1 Pirellula sp. | reverse complement strand
CGCTGATCGGAGTCGGAGCGGCCAACGTTGCTTTTTATCGATTGCTACTAGCAAGCGGCGTGAGCCCATCGGCCGTCATCGCTTGCGACAGAAAAGGGACGCTGCATAAGGGCCGACAGGACATCGAATCGGATCAGCATGCTTTCGCGGACAAATGGCAAATCTGCTGTAATAGCAATGCAGATCAAGTGACAGGGGGGATTGCCGAAGCGATGAGAGGCGCGGATGTTTGCATCTCGTTTTCAGCATCCGGTCCGAACATCATACGGCCCGAGTGGGTCCAGCAAATGGCGGCCGATGCTATCGTCTTTGCCTGTGCGAATCCGGTACCCGAAATCTGGCCTTGGGAGGCCAAAGAAGCGGGTGCTCGCATCGTTGCCACAGGCCGCGGCGATTTTCCCAATCAAGTCAATAATTCCCTCGCGTTTCCCGGTATCTTTCGAGGAGCTTTGGACGTTCAAGCCAGCACCATTACCGATGGTATGGCATTGGCCGCCGCACGCGAACTGGCGAGTGCTGCTAATCCAGGCCTCAGCGAGGATCGTATCGTACCTCGAATGGATGAGTGGGAGATCTACCCTCGAATCGCGGCGGCAACGGGACAACATGCTCAATCAGAGGGTGTCTCCAAACACAGCTATGCGTACGATGAGTTGCTCGCGCTGGCAACCCGAACGATCCGCAATGCGCGCGAGAGTACTCATGCTTTGATGAGAGACGGGCTCATTCGGCCAGAACAAGAGGGCTAGGTCGGTGGGTGAATGCTACAATGGACTGATAGCCGGGATCGATCGAATGCATGTCGTATTCGCAACGGCATCTGCTATCCTCTGGGAAACAAATTTTTCGAATATCGAGTTTGGACACCGTACGATTCCTTGCTCGATATAGGAGGAGATTGCGGAACGGTATGAAAATCACTCGCATCGAAACACTCGTTTGTCATGCACGCATGAGGAACTGGGTGTTCGTGAAAGTCATCACAGATCAGCCAGGGCTGTTTGGCTGGGGAGAAGCCACGCTCGAATGGCACACGCGAAGTGTGGTGGGGGCGATTGAAGATCTAGCCCAATTGGTGGTTGGAGAAGATCCGACACGCGTCGAGCACTTGTGGCAGATGATGTGGCGTCAGCACTTCTGGCATGGGAGTGGTATCGTCCGAGCCACGGCGATTGCAGGGATCGACATTGCACTTTGGGATATCCTTGGCAAGCTGCACGGAGTTCCTTGTCATAAACTTTGGGGCGGTCCGGTTCGGGATTCTATTCGACTCTATTGCCATTTGGGTGGTGGCGACATGGAAAGTTTCTATGAAACTCCGGTCGATAACGCCAAGCGATTCGCCGAGTTGGCTCAGCAGGCGGTCGCCGAGGGATTCACCGCGTTCAAGTCGATGGCGGTTCCTCCAACGTTGCCGATCGAAGGACTGCGACCTATCAAGGCCGCAGAAGCTTGTGTGGCGGCGATGCGAGATGCAGTCGGAAACCAAATCGACATCATGGTGGACTGTCATGCAAGGCCATCACCTGCCATGGGAATGCAGTTCGCTAAGGCATTGGATCCGTACGGACTTTATTTTCTCGAGGAACCATGTTGGCCTGAAAATGTCGTGGAATTGGCGGCAATCAATGCTTCGGTGACGACGCCGATCGCCACAGGTGAGCGTTTGACCCATCTGGCCTCGTTCCGAGATTTGTTTTCAGCCCGCGGCTGTGAGATATGCCAACTGGACATTACCCATTGTGGAGGGTTCACCGAAGCTCGACGCGTGGCTGCACTGGCCGATGCGTATCGCATTGCATTGGCGCCGCACAATCCGCAAGGCCCGGTCAGTACGGCGGCGTCGCTGGAATTCGGCTTTTCTCAACCCAGTTACATCATTTGCGAATCGGTGCACAGCGATGTTCCGTGGCGATCCGAAGTTGTCCAAGAGGGATTCCGAGTCGACCATGCCACTCGAACGGTGACACCGAATACTCAACCAGGACTCGGAGTTTCGATTGATGAAGATGCCGTCCGAAGGCATCCGTTCCAGCAGGAGTCTCTGCAGAGAGTCTTCTATCCTGATGGAAGTGTTGGAGATTGGTAGCTGGCTTTAACCCTTAAAAAGACCCTTCTTCACCGGGATTACCATTATGTTGCATGGCGTACTTCCTGTTTTGCATACTCCGTTTGAGGAAGATGGAGCGATCGATGTGCCGACGCTCGAACGCGAGATCCATTGGGCGTTCGATACAGGTGCCGATGGGGTCGTCGTCGCGATGGTCAGCGAGATACTACGATTGGGGTACCATGGACGTCGGGAGCTTGCGGAACACGTGTGTCGTGCTGCACAGGGACGCGGCTTTACGGTGGTCAGCGTTGGAGCGGAGAGTATTCGTGAGGCGATTGACTTCGCACTTCATGCCGAAGGGCTTGGAGCGAGCGCGGTGATGGCAATCCCTCCCGTTGCGACGTCGCTGGGGAGCGAACGAACGTGTGACTATTTTTCCGCGATTGCTCGAGGTATCTCGATCCCGCTCGTTGTTCAGGATGCTTCCAGTTACGTTGGGGCAGCCATTGACCTGAATGTTTATTTGAAGTTGCTCGATGAATTCGGTCCGGAGCGTATCTTCTTCAAACCAGAGGCAAGTCCGTTAGGGCCTAACCTATCGAAGCTCCGCGATGCGAGTCGAGGCATCGCTCGCATTTTCGAAGGATCAGGAGGCATTAACCTCGTGGATTGTTATCGCCGAGGCATCGTCGGAACGATGCCGGGGACCGATCTACTGGATGGGATCGTCGCGTTGTGGCGTGCATTGCAATCGGGCGACGAGGATCGGATCTATGAGTTGTCCCTCCCGATCAGCGCGCTGACTGCATTGCAGCTTCAGGCGGGACTCGATGGTTTTTTGGCGATCGAGAAGTATCTATTGAAAAAGCGAGGGTTGTTTCACAACACGTTGCGGGTTCAGCCAAGCGGTTGGGAGATGGACTCGGAGACGTGTGCGGAGGTGGATCGGCTTTTCGCGCTGCTGGAACGTGCGGTACATCAGCACCGATAGGGGCCATGCATGTCCAGTGGCCCAACCGATCAGGCAGAGATTCGAAGCGGACGGTATCAAGTCCTGACATTGATCTGTGTCTCGGCAGCGATCGCATACATCCAACGCGCTGCTTTGAGCGTTCCAGCGGCCGAAATTGCGCGAGACCTGCGGTTTGACGACTTGGCACGTGATATGGGCTGGATTCAATCGGCCTGGTATTTCTCGTACGCGATGATGCAAATCCCCGGTGGCTGGTTTGCGGATCGTGTCGGGAGTCGACGTTCGCTAATGATCTTCTGTATCGCCTGGTCGGTAGCGACATTTCTGAGCGCTTTCGCATCCGGGTTCTATTCGTTGCTTTGGATGTGGAGTTTGATGGGAGCTGCGCAAGCCGGAGCGTTCCCAAGCGCAGCGAAGGCCTTGGGCAGAATCTTTCCGGAGACCGAGCGAGCTCGGGCCACGGGTCTGCTTGCAGCCGGCATGACGATCGGTGGCGCTTTGGCCCCCATTCTCGCGGGATTGATTCTCGAAGCTCTCTCTCCTTGGGCGATCGCAATCGGTGTGGATCGCTGGAGAATCCTCCTCGCGAGCTATTCACTTCCCGGCATTGCGTGGACGATCTTCTTTCTGGCAGTCGTCTCCGCGCGTAAGCTTCCAGACACGGACAGCCACAGCGCCCCGCGAGCTCCGATCCAATGGTCGCGGATGTTTCGCAGCATGCCGATGATCCTCCTCTGTTCACAGCAGTTCTTTCGCGCTGCGGGTATGGTATTTTTCATGACGTGGTTTCCAACTTTTCTGCAGAAGACTAGAGACGTCTCCTTGCTCGGATCTGGAGTCTTGACCACCGTTGCCGGTGTGGGAGGTGTCATCGGTAGCCTGACGGGTGGGTTCTTTTCCGACTGGTTGTTGAAAAAGACCGGAAGACCACGACTGAGTCGGCAAGGAATCGCAGTCTTTGGCATGGGAGCCTGCTCGTTGCTGATCATTCTGTCGTTTTTTGCCCAGAGCGTTCACCAGAGCGTAGCCTTGATTTCCCTCGGCGCCTTTTGCGCCACGTTCGGAGGGGTCAGCGGTTACACCGTTGCAATCAGCTTTGGCGGTCGGCACGTCGCCACCGTGTTTAGTACGATGAATATGTTTGGCAACATCGGCGCGGCATTGTTTCCGATCACTGCTGGTTGGTTGGTCGCAAGAACGAATAATTGGAATCTCATCTTGTTCCTCTTTGCGGGTGTCATGGCGATCGATGCAGTGTGCTGGGCGCTTATGAATCCGAAGGGACCTCTCTTTGGAGATGAAAATGAAGGTAGTTAAGACCCCACAGGCTCGATGCAAAGCAGCGATGGCTCGCTGCGACATTACTCCCCCTGTAGGGATTTATCATCGCATGTGGGGCGCAGCCTTGCATGATCGAGCGACGGGGGTACATCGGCCGTTGGAGGCTACCTTGCTTTGGATTGAACAAGAAGATGCGCCGAAGTTGGATCCCCAGGTTGTGTTGAGTCTTGATCACTGCATCCTTGATCGACAAGAAATTCACAACATTCGGCAATCGATACAGGCCTCGACGGGCATAGGACACGACAATGTTCTGGTCACGCTCACGCATACGCATGGCGCGGGATGGATGTCACGGACGCGAAGCGGACTTCCAGGAGGTGAATTGCTCGGGCCTTATTTGGATGAGCTGGCCAAAAAGATGGGGGAGTTGGCGAGAGAAGCCCGCGGTATGGTTGTCCCCGCGTCGATCGTCTACGGAACGGGGCGGTGCAATCTGGCCGCACATCGTGATTACTTTGATGAACAACGAGAGCAATATGTTTGCGGGCTGAATCCCGATGGCCCTGCGGACGATACGGTGTTACTGGCCAAGATATGCGATCGTTCGGGTTCTCGGTTGGGAACCATCGTGAATTATGCTTGTCACCCCACGACCTTGGCATGGGACAATACCCTTATCAGCCCCGATTGGGTCGGGGCCATGCGCGAGGTCATTGAACGAGAGGAAGGCGGTCTCTGCCTTTTCTTGCAAGGAGCATCCGGCGACCTTGGGCCTCGCGAAGGATTCGTCGGTGCGACCGACGTTGCCGATCGAAATGGAAGGCAAGTT
>JALOQW010000349.1 GCA_025459275.1 Pirellula sp. | reverse complement strand
AAGCTTCGAGACGGCCTATCGCATGCAAACCGAAGCAACCGATGCATTTGATTTAGGAGATGAATCAGCAGAAACGCTTCGGCTGTACGGTTTGGAGCCAGGCAAGCCAGAGGGGTTTGGTTGGAAGTGTTTAGTTGCCCGGCGGTTGGTTGAGCGTGGGGTAAGGTTCGTCGAGTTGATCGATGGCAGCTCGAGTCATAATTGGGACCAGCATGGTGACATGGCCGAACATGCCCAGCATGCCAAAGCCATCGACCAACCGATTGCTGGGTTATTGCAGGATTTGAAGCGGCGAGGCATGCTCGATGATACGCTCGTAGTTTGGACCACCGAGTTTGGAAGGACGCCCGGAGTGGATGGTGCCAAGGGGCGGGGGCACCATAGCGCATGCTTCAGCTCATGGCTGGCAGGTGGCGGGGTGCGAGGCGGGATGTCCTATGGAGAGACCGATGAGTTGGGAGCGAAGGTCGCGTCGAACCGAGTTCATGTGCATGACTTTCATGCCACGATTTTGCACCTCCTTGGAATCGACCACACGCGTCTAACCTACCGCCACGCCGGCCGCGACTACCGATTAACCGACGTCGCAGGGAACGTCGTTCACGAACTCCTGCGCACTTAAAAGTTTCAACCTACTCAACCCAACGCTCCGCCCCGACGGCCATACAGATACTCCACTCTACGCAACATGGCGGGTTTTCAAGGCTGGGGTATTTTCGGATGGTGATGAAAGCCAATCGTCATCGTCGTCGCAGTAGCCGTGAGCACGGTTACGATAGGATCGCTCCATGATCTTTTCTAGTTCACCGCGATCGAGCCATACGCCGCCGCACCCGGGGCATCGATCGATCTGAACGCCATGCCGACCGACTGGGACCAAGGTGTCGTTGCAGCAAGGACAGTTTCTTGCTGGCGTAGGATGTGGTTCCGAATCCATCACGATTCTCCATGAGTTCGACGATGTCGCATCCGTTCGCATCGGCGGCTGACAGCGCGGCTAAGCCGATCCGCCACTCGATCGATCATTCGAGCAATGTTGGTATCTTTGTCAGCGACCACCAAACTTGGTTCGTGAGCGATGGTCACAACGACGCGACATGACTTGTCCAGTCCAGCACGCATCGGCCCGTTTTCATCGGCAAGATACACGTCGACCTGTTGCCCGCGAGAGGCAAGCCGAGAAACGGCCGAGATTAACCGATCTTCGATCCAAGTCCGAAGGGACTGGGGGATGGACTCGCCTTTGGCATGAATGGATACCAGCACGATACGATTCTCCAAGTACGTGGAATTCGAAAACACGACTAAAGAATAGTACGGCTTCGGCCTCGAAGCGTTGTACTGATTCTGATACAACAATCGTTAAAGAAAACTAAACAATCGGCGGAGCGAACGGCGATGGAATGGCTGAATTACCATCATTTGATGTATTTTTGGGTGACGGCGCGGGAGGGATCGATGACTCGAGCCGCGGCGAAGTTGCATGTGACGCCTGCCACATTAAGCATCCAGATTCGGGAGTTGGAGAAATTCCTCGGAAGGCAGTTGTTCCGAAAGTCGGGGCGGGGACTAGCTCTCACAGAGACCGGGGAGTCGGTGATGCATTATGCGTCCGACATCTTCGCGACAGGCGAGGAAATGATGAACGCGCTGCGGGGAAAACCCTTAGGGGCACCGCTTCTGTTTCGGGTCGGAGTCAAGGATGTCATGCCCAAGATTGTGGCCTATCGACTCTTGGAACCGGCGCTCAAATCGATTTCACCTCTGCGCTTGGTTTGCCGGGAAGGGGATTTAGAGAATCTGATCAGTGAGCTGAGTATCCATCGATTGGATGTTGTGCTGTCGGATACGCCGATTGATCCAAGGTACAGTGTTCGAGCATACTCGCACCTCTTGGGAGAGTCTTCGGTAAGTGTCCTGGCAACGCGCGAATTAGCCGCATCGCTTTCTTCGGTGGGCAAGTTTCCGGAGAACCTAAACCGGGCGCCATTTTTGTTGCCGACCTCCGATACCGTCTTACGTCGGTCGTTGGATTTGTGGTTTCACGACCACCAGATCGAACCGGATATCCGGTGTGAATTCGAGGACGCGGCCATGTTGAAGATCGCTGGCAAAGAAGGGCTTGGGGTGTTTGTCGCGCCGACGATCATCGTGTCCGATGTAGAACGTATGTACGGAGTATCGTGCATTGGCGAGTTGCCGATCACGGAGCGGTTCTACGCACTTTCGGTCGAACGCAAGATCAAGCACCCTGCAGTCCTCGCGATTTCAACCGTCCCACGACAAACCATCCCAGGCGACCACGCGACGAAGCCAATCCACTAAGGCGGCTGTGAATAGCGAAAGGAGGAGATGCCCTTTTGCTTCTGAGGCCGCGTGGGGCGATCCGATGTATCCAGGTTGGCTTCGATCGGCCGTTTTCCAGGCCCTAACTCCAGGGCGAAACGGATTGCCGGGTGCCACGGGATGCAGTGTCGAGTAGTCGCCAACCAGATCAGGTCGAATGGCAAGAACCATGGAGGTCTCCCACTCGCAAGCATGTCCCATTTCGCGTTGGACAATGTCAGGCTTCGAACCCCATGGTTCAACACCGAATCCCCAATAGGTTTGCATCAGCAGCAGTAAGTCATGCCGACTGCTGTAACGCATGCGTGCCTCGAAGGTGGCTTGTTTCAAGGGGACATCATTTCCACCGTGTCCATTGATAAACACGATGCGACGAAATCCTTGGGCGACGGCGTTGTCGATCAGATCGTTTATTATGTCGAGATACGTTCGCGGAGAAGCAGACAACGTACCACCGAAGTCCAGATGGTGGTGCGAGTTGCCTAGCCACAGGAGAGGAGCAAAAATAACGTGATCACCCACCGATTCTTGGGCTCGCTCGATGATGCTATTCAGAATGAGGCTGTCGGTCCAAACGGGTAAGTGTGGGCCATGCTGCTCGATCGCGGCGACAGGAAAAACGATTGGAGTCTCATGTGCAAGAGCCCGCAACTTCGGGGCGGTCATTTCGACAAATTTCACGATAAACGATCTCCATGAGTGATTGAATGCGGACCTTCTGTAGACCAGGCCAATCGAGGTCGAATCACTGGGCCCGCCCATGATCCCAAATACTCCTTGCGCATGGCTCCTGTATCGTGCACGTTGAAACTCAATACAGAATCGAGGGATATCGAGGGCTTCCCGATTTCAGGACCCAAGTTGACGCTCAACAAGTAGCGTGTGTCGTTCAAAAAGTTCGCTGGAAGCCGACAACGAGTGCGATAGATGCCTGGCTTGAGTGGTACGCCGAAGGAAGAGTCCGAAGAAAGATTCATCGAGGGGGCATTGGCTGTCGTAAGAACATGAACTCCGGTGTCTTCCTTCAAAAGGATTTGGACAGTATTGAAGACATCGGCTTGCAAGACTTCGTATTCAACAACCACCGCTATCTCTTGATCGATATCAACCTGTGGTGTCGGTGTATCGGACGATGAGCCTTGCACGCCGACGCATCGCAATCGGATGCCATCCGAACAAGGTGCGTTTGCGGCGTCCCAGCAAACAACCCCTTCGAGCGGATTCATCGACTTCAAATACGCTTCGACGACCTTGCTGGGAGTATCGTCCGCGACGAGTGTACCTTGATCCAAGAGCACGGCGCGTGAACACATGTTCGTGATGGCAGCAAGATTGTGCGAAACGACCAATACGGTGCGTCCTTGGTGTCCCAACTCAGAAGCTTTGCCCATGCACTTGCGCTGGAAGGCCTGGTCCCCGACACTGAGGACTTCATCGATGATCAATACATCAGGTTCCAGATGCGCGGCGACCGAGAACCCCAATCGAACCGTCATGCCGCTGGAATATCGCTTGACCGGCGTATCCAAGAATGGCTCCACTTCGGCAAAAGCCACGATTTGATCGAACCTCTTTCGTATTTCTGTTCGACGCAGACCGAGGATCGCACCATTCAAGAAAATGTTCTCTCGGCCGGTGAGCTCGGGATGAAATCCCGTGCCGACTTCGAGCAAACTTCCTACGCGGCCACGCACGCCAACCCGACCTTGAGTCGGAGTCACGATACGTGAAAGGATCTTGAGCAACGTGCTCTTGCCCGCTCCGTTGTGGCCGATGACGCCAACCACTTCGCTCTTTCGAACGGAGAAGTCGACATCGCGCAATGCCCAGAAACCTTCGGAGTCGAAGCGTTGGTCAGCGAGACGAGCCGCATCCTTCGAGTTTACCGCACCTGATACTTTGCTGAGCGATCGACGCAGTTGATGGCGGACAGACTGCGCAATAACCTCCGTCAGACGGCTGTACTCTGTATAGGCGCCCAATCGAAATCTCTTGGAGACATGATCGACATGGATCGCTAATTCGTTTGAATTGGTCATCATCGATCCTATATGCGGTCCGCCATCCACTGATCCGAGTATCGAAACCATGCAAGCCCCGAAACGACCAGCAGCAGGGTCAATGCACTGGCAAGAAACAGACCGACCAGCGAAGGAAACGGATGACCAAGAATCGCCCATCTGGCCAAACCGATACTGGCTGCCACCGGATTTGACTCATAAAGCCATAGCCACATCGGCCCAAGGGTTTCTGCGATGCGCTGGGAATCGTACACCACAGGGGACACAAACATTCCAATTTGCAGGGCGAAAGGAAGTGCATATCCAACATCCCGATACTGAGCGTTCAGCGATGAAAGCCACAGGATGCAACCGAAACAGAATGCGACCAACCCGATTACGATCAAAGGTGCGAGCCACACCGTTGACCAATGGATCGGAACCCCGACCATCCAGCAAATCGGAAGGATCAAGATCGAGCCCACCATCAAATCAAAGACAGCGCACAGCAAACTCGATAACGGCAGCAGCATCCGCGGAAAGTAAATTTTGGTGACGACATGGCGGTAGTTTACCAGAGAACCTGTCGCGTCCCGGAGGCTGTTGTTGACCATCTGCCATAGGAGCATCCCAATCAAAATGACCGGTGCATAACGCATGGTTGCTCCTGTGTTGCCTGCCCCCAGCACGAAGAAGAGTCCCATGAAAATGAGGGTGCTGAGTACGGGCTGCAGCAAAACCCAAAGAACCCCGACGAATACCTGCCTGTACCGGATCAGCAGATCCCGCAGGAAGA
>JALOQW010000348.1 GCA_025459275.1 Pirellula sp. | reverse complement strand
GAAGTATCGCAACCGCGGATTGAGCTTCCTCGATCTCATCCAAGAGGGCAACACCGGCTTGATGCGTGCGGTCGACAAGTTCGAATACGAACGCGGATTCAAGTTCTCGACCTATGCCACATGGTGGATTCGCCAAGCGATCACGCGCGCCATCGCAGATCAAAGCCGAACGATCCGTGTTCCCGTGCACATGATCGACACAATGAGCAAAGTGCGCCAAGTGACGCGCGATCTGATTCAAGAGCTAGGCCGCGAGCCCAGCGTCGAAGAAACGGCTCGCCGTGCTGGACTGTCGCTGGATGATGCCCGCGTGGTGATCAAGATGGCTCGCCAGCCTCTTTCACTCGATCAGCCGGTCGGAGATCACGACGACAGCTTCTTCGGGGAATTCCTCGAAGATTATCGCGATCACGATCCTCTTTACGAGACCAATCAGCAGACCTTGAAGGTTCAGATCCAAGAAGCGATGCAAACGCTGAATTATCGCGAACGGGAAATCCTCAAGCTGCGATACGGTCTTGCAGATGGATATGCATACACGCTCGAAGAAGTGGGGAAGATATTCCAAGTAACCCGCGAGCGAGTTCGGCAAATCGAAAGCAAAGCGGTTAAGAAGCTGCAGCATCCACAACGGAGCAAGTCGCTGATGAGCTTCATCGATGGTCTTGAGATTCCGAATTTCCCTGAAGCAGCAGCGGCCAACGAACAACCGCTGTAGTCAACAGCTGCCTCTTTCACGTCTACTCGAGGCCGTATAGCCCTGCAGGCGGGATGACTTGTCCTCCGACGTTTCCTAGTCCGGCGGTTTGGAAGAACCGCGGCTCGAGCGCGAACTGGAATGACACGTTGTCTCGACCTTGATCGTAGGCCACGCCGAGTCGCAACAGGAACGACTCGCCGATCCTCGTGATGCCGAAGGACTGACCTGTGTTTCCGGTGGGGCCAAAGTCGATCGCGGTGCCACCGTTGGCGGCCCACTTTTCATTCAATCGATAGTTGAAGGTCGTATTCAGAATCTGTGAGCTGACCGGTCCAGAAAGAGTCGTATAGCCGAGATACAATTCACCTCGTCCTGGGCGCGACAGGATGCTTCCGATCGATGTCGCATGCAAACCTTGCTCGAACAGGTCGTAGTAACCATCACTCACGATGGCGAATCGGTCACCGATGTGGTAGCGGAAATCGTAGTTGATACCGCCGACCGCTTCACCGAAATTGTCTCGGTCTGGATTGTAGAAGAAGATGCCGTCGACATCGAATTCGACCAGATCCGCGATGCGTTCGCGGCCTGGAGCACCCCGTTTTGTTTGCAGGCGCTGATGCAGGCCGATACGGCTCTGCATTTGATCCGCCACGATTTGCGAACTGGCTGCCGAGACGTATCGCTGAAGGCCCTGACGTGCTGCCAAATCGCGTGATTCAAACTGAGGAGGGAGAACTCCACCGAACGTATTAATGATCAATCGACGACGAAAGTGTTCTTGGGAATTGTCATCGATTGGATCATATAGAGGTAAATCATCCAGATCACGATCGGTGCCCGCGTACCATGTTTCGCTGGTGTAAGTTACTTTGTGAGCGAGGCCATTGATGTTGAACAGTGTGTTCTGCACATCCGGGAAAACTTGCCAGAAAGGAGTTGCGGACCGAAGACCCGCTTGACCCGTCAATCGAGTTAACGATTCTCCATTCAAGTCTTCGCCCCAGTAAGCTGCTTCTCCGGATACATAAGGGGTCCATTTCGCGTACCAGAAGTTGAAGGGTAGTGCGAGCTCTTGGCGTGTTACCGCCTGCACTCCAGACGAAGGAACTTCCCAAGGCTGATAGACCCATTTCGCCGCATCTTGAGGTTGGGTTGGGAAGCTGGAGATCTGCAAATCGGCGTAACCTACGTTCGTGTGCGCATACCATGTAAAGATGTCGCCGAGCGAATGTCCCAACAGATAGTGATCGAGCCTCGGTAGCCACTGAGTCTCCGTAAAGAACTCGTTGATGCGGGCTTGCCCCCAGATGTCGAGCATCTGACTCTCTTTGAAGTAGTTGCGATATCGAAGGGCTGTGGAGCGATCTTTGAGGGTATCCCAATCGCTCTCGTAGTACATTTCGAGGAAGTTTCGATCGCTGATCCAACCTACCTCGGCCCAAAGCTCGCTCGTTGGATTCAGGAGTTGGCGATGATTCCAAATGACACGGCCACGATTGAAAGACTCAGGAATCATATCGACTCGGTCCGAACCCAGTGTGTCGAGGCCGCTGTCGTTGAGGCCCCACGCATCCACATTCCCGAAAGCGGGCCCCGAGTTCAGGAAGCTCGGAACGTTGTAACGGAAATCGGTGCCGAGCGCGAAGCCGCGTTCGCTCAAGTAGTCGGTGGACAAATTCCATCGCGTACCATCGACTGCATCGATTCCAAGAATCTGATACAGATTCCAATCGACCATGGCTTGCGTCCCGAAGATTCGGTCCTGCCGAAACTGAAATCCCGAGACATAGAAGCTTGAGGTGTCGACGTTCGTGTTCAATATCGGCCAATAGAGGACGGGCACCCCTTCGAGATAAACAAAGTTGTGGCGTGCCTGAGCCTTCATCTTCGTTTGATCGCTTTGAGGGGAAAGAACACCGAAACCCATCAGTCCCGTCGATGTCGATTGGCGTTGATCATTGAGTTCGATTCGGTCGGCTTGAAGCCAATAACGGGGAACACCGAGACGGCTGCTTGTTAGCGCTGCACCGTTGGCAAGAAAGTTTTCTCGGGACCGCTGCTGAATGACATCGGCTTTCAGACGGACGATGCCTTCGTATTGAGGTGCAGGGGTCAAGACCTCGGCACCGAGAATCATTCCGTATTCGGACTGCACGTTGTAGTACATGCGGTCGGCGTAGATCTTTCGGTTACCTTGTTGGAAAACGATGTTCCCTTCCAAATACAATTCAACGGGCAAGTCATCAATGCGACGCGACAAAAGCCGATTCATGTCGCTCGTCCAAATGATGCATCGATCGGCTTCGATCAAGACTGTCCCCATATCGAACAAGCCGCCACTGGTTTGGACCGCGACGTCGCTGAACATCAAGCGAATTCCGCGAGTGATGGTGACCACCGTGTCCCCTCGGTCAGGGCGAGGCGTAATCTGTAGTTGAGGTTCCACGCCACCGCGACCACTGAACACGAACTCCTTGGCACCAATGCGAGGAGCCGATGGACGCAAGTCAGGTGAGGAGAGAGCCACGGGAGCCGGCAAGGGAGCAGGACCATTGTTCAAGACCATGGGAGCCGGAGTTCCGGGAGTGGCTGGCATCGACGGAGAAGGAGGCTGGAGTACTTCGACCCGAGATTCCGGAAGTGGCATCGCCCCCCCCTCCAAGATCGTGCCTCCCATCTGTTCGTTTCCGATGACCATGCGATTCGGCAGTCCAGGAGGTGGAGCGGTCTCATTGCCGCTGGTGGACATAGTGCCCAGGGTGGGTGGCAATTGCATCGGCGCCGATTGCAACTGCGAAGCCAAGCGAACGTAACTGGCTTCGTCTTCTGCAGTCCATGCGATTGCCGGCTGGACGTCGTTGGTGGTCTTCGAAACCTCCGAGTCGTCGGCCTGTGTACTTGGCGGAACACCGTCAGCAGCGAGCCAAACGCCAGCGTTGACTTCGACCTCGAATCGGGAGAATAGCCTCCCAGTCCATTGGGCGTCTTGAAGTCGCTGATCGTCAGCCCAACGGACTTCGCAGGAACCATCGATTTCAACGATGGCTTGCTGCATGGGTTGGCCATCCACTTCGAATGTCTTGACCCATAGCGTTGCCCGTTCTCCATGGGCCAGGAACGCACCTTGATAGATGCGACAGCCATCTTCCATGACGTAGATCGTGGTGTCGCCGCGTTCGTACTTGGTCCCCTTCGAGGCAAAGGCCGAGATCGGGAATTTGGGGTCTGATAAAGGAACTCCGATTTCGGTTCCAAAACAGAGGCCACCGAGGATCGTGAAGAGGAACATGAGGAGAATCATCCTCGCTCGAAGAAATCCTCCCGGCGCGCGTGGACCGTACGCTCTCGCGCAGGAAAACAAGCAACCTAGAAGTCGCTGGCAGTCTAGCGAGTTGGATGAGGGTTTCGGTGGGTCGAAGGGATTCCGTTCCACTCTCGACTCGTTTCTCCAGTGGGGCTCGAGGACGTTTGCGCGCGTTGTCCGGCATCGATGGACATGCCCCCGCAATAGCGAAGGATGCGGTGCCACGCCTACCAAATGCCGTGGCGAGTATAGAAATCAATTTTTTTGGCCTCAAGATGAAGGTATGCCTAAAGGAGGGGAATCCGAAACTCCGATACCTCAGGGATATCCAATCTCAAGATGGCGCCAAGTTGCCATGTGCCCCAGCTTCCGCAAGCTGCCTAAATATCCCAGTCTCCGCACATCCACTTATTCTCTGTTGGCCCACGTGTATGTCCAACCTCGAT
Source organism: Pirellula sp. (assembly GCA_025459275.1). Lineage (GTDB taxonomy): Bacteria > Planctomycetota > Planctomycetia > Pirellulales > Pirellulaceae > JBKCUI01. The sequence goes on along the minus strand of JALOQW010000348.1, from coordinate 700 downwards.
TCGCTAGCGATCCATTTGATTCGCGAAGGTCAATGGTCAGAAGCCATTTCGTTGTATCGCGAGGAGCTTGGAGTCACCGTCGCCCAAGCGGAAGCCAGAGTCTTTGCCTTGGCTGACGAATACGAGATCCTGTACCCAGGTCGTTGGGCGGCTTGGCTGACGGTGGCGTTTGCTGGGTTGTCTCTGTTCGGACTGATGTATCTGCTGCAGCTGATTTTGTCCTCGCAAAGCTAGCCCGTTGCCGCTCCGTTCCGGGCTTTCGCCGTGAGGGGCGTCTCACCTCAATACCGTTCAATGAAGGTAGTGGAAGTTGCCAAAACTTCCCGGCGTTCAAGGATCTTTGGCAAGATCCACTACACGGCGCTCAGGGATCTTTGGCAAGATCCACTACACGGTGCTCAGGGATCTTTGGCAAGATCCACTACATCTCAAGGATCTTTGGGAAGATCCACTACATTAGGGCGGCTCGTTGAACGGTATTCAGGAGTCATCCGTACCTTTCGCAACGAACTCAAACCAATCCTGTGGGGTCCGTCGGTATCGATCACGTGGACAGTAGCATTCGCTTTTCGGCAACGGTGGCGATCAGTTGCTTTTGAGGGGCGACGAATTTGGCAACACCTTGTTCCATCAATGTTGCTTCGAGGTGCGGAACATTGACCGCTTGGTCGAGCTCACGACAAATGGCATCATTAGGCAT
>JALOQW010000544.1 GCA_025459275.1 Pirellula sp. | reverse complement strand
GGAACCAAAGGGGTCGGGCTTTCCCCTCCCATCTCCGGTGGCGAAGAAGTGATCCTCGTTCGCAATAAGGGAGCCGTGAAGCATCCGCTGACAGGGCAGATCCTGGCACCCAGCACCCTGCGAGGGGGCGAGGTTAACGTTCCAGAAGGGGAAGACCCACGCGAAGCACTAGTCGATTGGCTCACGGGCCCCGAACATCCCACATTTGCTCACGTGGCGGTCAATCGCATTTGGGCAGACCTGTTCGGGGTCGGCATCGTGGATCCCGTCGACGATTTTCGGGCCACGAATCCACCCAGCAATCCCGCACTCCTCGATGCGCTCGCAGCTCATTTTCGCGAAGTCGGATTTGATAACAAGAAACTGCTCCGAAGTATTCTCCTGTCCCAGGTGTATGCATTGGACAGTGCGCCTAACGCCTCGAATGCCGCCGACCATCGCAATTTTTCGAGGCATTACCGTCAGCGGCTTCGAGCCGAGGTACTTGCCGATGCGATCGCGGATGCCACGGAAACGTCGCATAGCTTTCATGGACTACCGCAAGGTACGAGAGCCATGCAATTATGGACACACCGCACTGAGTCTGAATTGCTCGATGCTTTTGGCCGGCCGGATCCGAATCAAGATCCTCCCTGCGAGCGGCTCCCCGAATCGACGGTCGTGCAGGCGCTCCACTTGATGAACGCTCCGGCAATCGCCGGCAAGATTTCCGCCGAAGAGGGACGTTGCAAGCGACTTGCTGCAAGTCCGGCGACCCCTGCACAAATTGTGGAGGAGCTTTACTTGGCAACCTTCAATCGCTTTCCTACGTCCGAAGAAACCGCCGCACTGCAAGCCGAATTCGACAAACCGGGGCAAGATCGAGCGATCCTGATCCAGGACCTCTTGTGGTCGATATTGAATTCACCCGAATTTACTCACAAGGATTGAACCATGCAAAGACGCCATTGGTTGCAACTGGGTATCGCCGGCCTCGCAGGAGGTGGTTTGAGTGGATTATTGCGTTTGCGTGCTGCTTGTGCGGAAGAGGTATCGACGCGCCAACCGAGCAACTGCATCTTGATATGGATGGATGGTGGTCCCACCCACTTCGAGACCTTTGATCCAAAGCCTGACGCACCGTTAGAGATTCGAGGCGAGTTCCGACCGATCTCGACGAGTGTGCCTGGAACGATTATCTGCGAACATCTTCCTCAATTAGCACAGATCGCGCATAAGTATTCGATCGTGCGTTCGGTTTGCCACAATCAAGGAAACCACGGAGCAGGAAATCACTACATGATGACCGGAGCTCCTCCGAGGATTCCAGTCGGATGCGGAGCGTTTGTCAGTTTTCATCCCAGCATGGGATCGGTCGCGGCCAAAGAGCGATCGGCACCGCATGGACTACCCGCCTACTTCTCCATGCCGAGTATGTCGCGATCCGGTGGTCCGAATTGGCCAGCGCAGGCTTGCGAGCAACCTCAGCCACAGCCAGCAGGCAAAGCAACGCGAGAAAAAAGGTAATTCCAATGAGCGCCAGGCGTTGAGCAGACAGGCCAAAGGCGACCACGTTTTTCGGATCCCGCTACAGCGGATCCTGCGTTGGCAGTGGATGAGTTTTATCATCAAGCCCTCGAGCTCGTGACGACCCCCGAAGCGCAGAAAGCATTCGATATCCATTCAGAGCCCGATGCAGTCCGCGATGCGTATGGCCGCAACAGTTTTGGACAACGCGCCTTGCTGGCACGTCGTCTGGTCGAGGCTGGGGTTCCGTTCGTGACACTTTATGATGGCGGATGGGATCATCATTCCGATTTGTTCGGGGCATTGCAGACCCGGCTTCCATCTTGGGATCAAACCGTCGCGACGTTGATCAATGATCTGGATGCGCGAGGATTGCTTGAGACCACCATGGTCATCGCCTTGGGTGAGTTTGGCCGTACACCGACCATTAGCACACTCCCTGGTCAATCCAAGCCTGGGCGTGATCACTGGGCCAACGCAATGTCGATCCTCTTTGCTGGTGGTGGGACCCCAGGTGGTCAAGTCGTCGGAGCAACCGACCGACAAGGACACTCGGCCGTGGAACGAGTGTTGGGGCCCGAGAACTTTGTTTCGACCGTGTATCTCAAGATGGGGATCGACCCCAACAAGATCTATTACACCCCGGCCGGTCGGCCAACGCATCTCGTCAGCGATCCTAATCCCATTCAAGAACTGATGTAGAGATCGAATGCGACGACTCGCGATTGGGATTGGTTCATCGATTGGGATCATGTGCGCGCTCCTTGGTCATTGCCATGGCCAAGGACTCGAAGGCGTTCGCACACTGCCGATGGGAGGCCAACTCGGGGCCGATACGGTGATCCAAGTTCAAGGCAAGGTCGAGCCTTGGCCACCGGGTATCTGGTCAAGCCACGCCAATATCTCAGCAAAGCCAAGCGAGACAGCGGGCCAAATGACCTTGAGTGTTTCAAGCGATTCTCCAAAAGGAAAATCGTTCATTCGTTTTTTCAATGACCAGAGCGCCTCACCTCTTTTGCCTATCCTGTTAAGCGAACCCCCTGTCGCTGCGGAGATCGAGCCTACCGATGTGTTCCGCAAACCCCAACTCGTGCAGGTACATGGCGACGCATGGATCGTCGATGGTGTCCGTCAGAAATCGGGGGACGTGGACCACTATGGGCTAGCCATGAAACAGGGTGAACGATGGTGGATCGCCGTTGATGCCCATCGTTCGTTGCGATCGCCGATGGACGCCTGTTTACAGATCTT
>JALOQW010000048.1 GCA_025459275.1 Pirellula sp. | reverse complement strand
ATCTGCACGGCAACTATGAACTGCAAATCTTCCATTCCTACGGAGTCCAATCGCCTACGGAACACGACGAAGGAGCGCTCTATGGATTTGCTCCTCCCTTGGTCAATGCGGCACGCAAGCCGGGGGAATGGCAGGTCTATGACATTCGCTATCGCGCGCCGCGCCGCGATGATCAAGGCAAAATCGTCACGCCTGGCTCGGTGACCGCGTGGCTCAATGGCCAATGCGTTCAACGGAATACCCGATTTGAAGAGCCTCGATCGGTCTACCATCCCTTCCGTTACGGGAACACACCCTACCTCGATACGATCGGCAAGAAGCAACGCACCACTCAGATCGGGCCCGTATTCCTCCAGGATCATGAAAGCCCGACACGCTTTCGCAATGTCTGGATCCAGCCTTTGGATGACGTCGGCTACTATTATTCTCGCTAAGGAGAGAAGCTCGAAATGGACTGGTACTGGCAAGTCGACGGCTGGATAGCGCTGGCAGGTGCCTTGTGCGCGATGTCATGCGCACTGGTCGGCAACTTTCTGGTCTTGCGTCGATTGAGCTTGATCGGTGACGCCATCAGCCATGCTGTCTTGCCTGGTATCGCGGCTGCGTTCTTGTGGACGGGCTCTCGGAGCCCCTTGGCCGCGATTGTGGGGGCGGCCATCGTCGGGGTTGTGACTGTCTGGTTAACGGAGTTTATCCGCCGCTATGGAAGGGTCGAAGAAAGCGCGGCCATCGGGGTCGTCTTTACCGCTCTCTTTGCTTTGGGATTGATGATGGTTGCTCGCGCCGACCATGTCGATCTTGACCCTTCTTGCGTTCTTTACGGAAACCTCGAAACGATCATCCTGGAAATGGTTCCAACACCGTTGGGACCTGTGCCTAGAGTCGCGATAGAACTCGGGTGCATCTTTTTGTTCAATCTAACGATCGTCTGCTTGTTCTATCGGCAATGGACCTTGAGCACCTTTGACCCCGGGCTCGCGGTAGCCCAGGGGATTCCTGCCGGGTTCTTTCACTATTTATTGGCCGCCATGGTTGCAGTGACCTGCATTGTCGCGTTTCGCGCCGTAGGGAACATTCTCGTGATCGCGATGCTGATTGTACCATCCGCTATCGCTTATCTTTGTTGCTGGCGACTCTCCAATATGATTCCCTTTAGTTTAGTGACGGCAGTGATCGTTGCGGTGATGGGTCATTGGTCGGCGATCATGGTGCCGCATGCGTTCGGATTCAAAAGTGCAAACTCAGCTGCCATGATGTCGGTAGTTGCGGGGATCCTACTCATAGGAGCGATCGTCTTGAGTCCCAAGGGAGGCGCGCTCGTCCAATGGCTCGCTCGACGGAGATTAGCGCGTCGCATCCTCGGTGAAGACATTCTTGCACTCCTGTACCGTCACTCCGAAGTGGCTGACAAACAACCAGCCGGATTGTCTTGGGCGGAGATTGCACGTCGGCTTGAATCTGAATCGAACAAGATCGCATCTGTTGCGGGGGAGATGGTGAAGCGAGGCTATCTTGTGGTTCAGGATGAGATCTGTAGCTTGACAGAAGATGGCCGTCGATACGCGCAAAATTTGGTCCGATCCCACCGACAATGGGAGCAGTACCTCAGTATGGAAGCGGGGGTAAGTGACCCGCGACTTCACGTCCAAGCCGAATCGTTTGAGCACTACACCGACAGCAAAATGCGAGGGGAATTGGACCGAGTCATCGGGGCCGCTCCTACGGACCCGCATGGGAAGCACATTCCGCCAGAAAGTTCTTGATCGATCGATGTTTCTGCGAATCTATGCTCAGGAGGGGGAGCGAATTCCCGTTTCGTTTGAAGCCTATGCGGATGCGATTCGCGATTGGGCTGGGATGTTCTTGGAGATGGACGGCTCGTTTGTTTGGACCGTCGATGCAGAAAAACAGCGACTTCAAGTGGATGGCATGATCTACGATCGCGATGGAGCCATCGAGTACGTGGAATTGAAAGGAGAGTGGCCCCCTGAGGCATGGCATCGCTTGTTGCGACCCTTGGTGGGCCTTATGGACCCGATTGCGGTCGACGATGTAGCACCCACGCTTTGGGAGCAGTTACGGGTCCACGATGTGGCCGGACAACAATGGAAGACTCCAAACGACATCTTGTTAGAGCTGCGGCAGGGATCGATCGTCGATGGCAAGTAGCAGTTTCTTCCGAAGGCTGTGGGGACGCTGGTCCTGGACGAACGGGCCCTGGACGAACGGAACCTCCGAAGATGTCGATCCGCAGGAATTGAACGAACTGGACCAATACGTTTGGCAGGCAGCCTGGCTGAACGATTCCACGCGTCGACTCATGATCCGCTGGTCCAAGGACTTCATTTCCAGCAAACACTGGGAAGGGTGCAACGGCTTCCGCATCACTCCCGAGGTCAAGAAAACGGTCGCTCTCAATGCATCGCTACTGATTCTGGCCTATCCGACTTGGATCTTTCCATCAACTCGTACGATCTTGATCTATCCTCGTCCCTACAAAGCGCGATCGCGCGGCGGGGATTTGCATCATGGCCTGGGAGGGGAGTTCTATCGTTCCGGCGAGACACATGCTCGCGGTCCGGTAACCCTCAATTGGTACGATATCCAACGCGCTTTGTATCGAGACAATGACGGGGATCACCTCGTTCTGCACGAGTTCTCACACCAACTCGATATGATCGACGACCCGCATGCCGATGGATTACCCCCACTCCCGAAAGGGATCGATGCCGACCGTTGGAAGAGCGAGTTCCAGCACGAATTTCTGTCCGCACGCGATGCAATTGCTCGAGGAGAAGAACTCGTGATCAACGATTATGGCCTGACGCATCCCAGCGAATTTTTCGCTGTCGCTTCCGAGTGCTATTTTCAGATGCCTTGGGATTTGCGAGAGTACCAACCCGAGGTTTATACCCTCCTTCGAGAGTTTTACATTACCGATCTCGCGCAAGCGATGGACACTCCATGACGATCCGCACCCGTTTTGCTCCCAGTCCCACCGGTTACCTCCATATCGGAGGTGTCCGCACGGCGCTCTTCAATTATCTTTTGGCACGCCAAGCTGGAGGACAGTTCCTGCTTCGGATCGACGATACGGATCAAGTCCGCAATGTCGAAGCGGCCTTGCAACCGATCCTCGAAGGATTCCGATGGCTGGGGCTGCAATGGGACGAAGGCCCCGATGTCGGAGGACCGTATCAACCCTACTTCCAATCGCAACGCTTAGCTCGCTATCAAGAAGCGGTCGACACGTTGCTTCGATCCGGTCATGCGTATCGCGACTACGCCAAGCCAGAGGAACTTGCGGCTGCCAAGGCCAAGGCGGAACAGGAAGGCAAATCGTTTATCTACGACCGATCTTTCATGGCCACCGATTCGGAACAAGAAGCTCGCTATCAAGCGGAAGGACGAACCAGTGTCGTTCGACTCAAGATGCCCCGCGAAGGTCAATGCGTTATCCAAGACGGTATCCGAGGAGAGTGTCGATTCGAATGGTCTGATGAACAGGATCACGTCATCCAACGCGCCGACGGAACCTGCCTGTATCACCTAGCGAGTGTAGTTGATGATTATGATTTTGCGATCACCCACGTGGTCCGAGCGGTCGAACACCTGCCGAACACCCCTCGCCAGATTTTCATTGCCCAAAGCCTCGGTTATCCATTGCCGATTTATGCTCACCTTCCCTATGTGGCGGAACCCGGGGGAACGGCCAAGCTCAGCAAACGCAAACTCGACAAGTATCTCAAGCAAAAGGATTTTGCGACCCTCTTTCAACTAGGGGATGCCATTGCCAAGAAGGCTCATTTACAGACGACCCCCGAAACGTTCAATCCCGTCGTCGTCGACTTCTATCGCGAGACCGGCTTCTTGCCAGGAGCGATTTTGAACTATCTGCTGCTTTTGGGCTGGTCGCTCGACGACAGCACCGAACACTTCACTCTCGACGATGCCATCAAGCACTTTTCGTTGGAGCGTGTCAACAAGGCTCCCGCATCTTTTGATCCGCAGAAACTGTTGGCGTTTCAAGCACGATGGATGAGTCAACTCGACATCAAGAAAAAGGTAGCCATGGTGCTGCCCTTTGCCCAAAAAGCAGGTTGGATCGAATCACCTCCTCCGTGTGCGACCTCGGATTATTTGACGCGCGTGGTTACGGCCGCTGCAGATCGCATCAAAGTCGCTGGCGATATCCTGCAGTTCGATGAACTCTTTACACCGGACGAGAAACTCGACATCGACTCGGATCTGCTTGCCAAACGCATCAAGAATGAGCCTCGGGCCTTGGAGGCATTGCAAGCCATTCGCAGTGGAATGGAAGCCAACCCGGGGATGGAGCCCGCTGCCTTGGAATCTTGGATCAAGGAGTACGCGACAGCGCAGGGACTCAAGCTGGGCGTTTGCATCAATGCGTTGCGAGTCGCACTGACTGGCAAGAGCACAGGCTTGGGGGTATTCGACTATGTCGATCTGCTTGGGCGAGACCGATGCATGTCCCGCATCGATCGTGCGATCCAGTTGGCTGCGATGCATTAGTCAACGTAGAACAGCTGTGTTTCGTTTAACCGCAATACCGTTCAATGAAGGTAGTGGCGTAGGCATCCTGCCTGCGAATTGCACAACATGTAGTGCAAGCATTGCCGATTTAACGGCACATCTTGACAGGCTAGAAGCCAATCCCACTTTCGTTGAACGGTGTTGCTGTTGAACGACGTACCACACGACGGTACGGCGTAAGCCGTCTGGTGAGTACGGATGGCAACTGTGATCTACTGGGCGGCCGTCACCGGGCGGCTTGCGCCGCTCCGCTTGTATTTAGTGGCCGTCACCGGGCGGATCGCGCCGCTCCGCTAGGATGCCAAGCATCGTTCGAAACTGCTCTGACTGCTTCACGTGACGCTCGACGCATTCGAGGAGAGGATCGATGGTCTGGGCTTGGATCTGGTGCGGTGGCTGCCAATCCCACCATTGATAGGACAGGTGCTCGGTACAATCGATGTTGCGGTCTTGCAGCAAGACTCCCAGATAAATGGTCAGCTCCTTGATGGCTCGCTGCGTGGGCGCTTTGCGCGGCGCAACCCAATACCGATGCGAGAACAAAAACACGGGGTCGGTCCAGACGTCGGTTGGGCGAAGCCCCGTCTCCTCCATCAGCTCGCGGATGGCAGCATCCTGTTTGGTCTCACCATCATCCAAGTGTCCCTTGGGGAGGTCCCAACGATCGTGATGTTTCATTAACAAGAACTGCACGCGCGGATGCTTTCGAAAGACCAAATATCCGCTGGAAAAGACACTCGGCTCCGGTGCTGTTGGTTCTGGCTGCACGAATCCTGACCTTATTCTGAAAGCTTCACGAGGCGTGGGTTCCTGGGTTCGATTGACATTCTTCCTAGGTCAGTTACCCTGACCCGTCGAACGGATCGAACTCAACTTAACGAACCTCCATTCGTATGAAGATATACACAAAAACAGGCGATGCCGGTACCACAGGACTATTCGGTGGTCCTCGTGTCTCCAAGGATGATGCGCGGATCTGTGCTTACGGATCCGTGGATGAATTGAACGCGGTCATCGGAACGGCCAGAAGCACGGGATTGCCTGACAACCTCGATGTCATGCTGAACCAAGTTCAGCACCAGCTCTTCTCGATCGGTGCCGAGCTGGCCACCCCAAACCCAGCCGAACATTCTCTGAAGTGGGACGGCGAACCGCATGTGGCTCAGCTGGAACAATGGATCGATTCGATGGAGAGCGATTTGACCCCGTTGCGATCGTTCATTCTCCCAGGCGGAAGTCCGCAAGCCGCACACTTGCATTTGGCCCGTACCGTATGCCGTCGTGTGGAAAGGGAGATCGTCCGACTCGGGCATGATCCTCGGGTGAGCGATGTTTCGCATATTGTTATCTATCTCAATCGGCTGAGCGATATGCTATTTGTCATGGCTCGCCGAGCCAACGCCTACCAAGGTGTTGCCGATGTCCCATGGGAAAGTCCCCGCAAGTCCTAGTTCATTCGGAATTCATCCCATGCCCAACGCATCGCGAATCGTGAAACTCGCTTTGGTCCAGATGTCCACCTCGATGGACATTCCCGCCAACATCCACAAAGCGATGGATCAAGTGCGAACGGCGGCTCGTCAGGGAGCTCAAATCGTTTGCCTGCAGGAACTGTTTAATGCTCCTTATCCATGCCAAAGCGAAGACCACGATCGATTCGCATGGGCTGAGAGTATTCCCGGCCCGACGAGCAACGCGATGAGCCAAGTCGCGAAGGAATGCGGTGTCGTTGTGACAGGCTCGGTCTTTGAACGCCGAGCTCAAGGACTCTATCACAACACGGCGCTGGTCTATGATGTCGACGGCTCTCAAGTCGGGTTCTATCGCAAGATGCATATCCCCGACGACCCGCACTACTACGAAAAGTTCTACTTCACCCCGGGCGACACCGGATTCACGGTTGCGAAGACCAAGTTTGCGACGATCGGCGTGGGCGTTTGCTGGGACCAGTGGTATCCCGAAGCGGCTCGCTTGTTCGCGCTCCGAGGCGCGGAAATCCTGCTCTATCCGACCGCGATCGGTTGGTTGGGGGCTGACAAAGAAGTCTACGGCAAGAGCCAGCACGAAGCCTGGGAAACGATGATGCGCTCTCATGCCATCGCCAACGGAGTCTTCGTCGGAGCGGCCAACCGAGTCGGCCTGGAAGATTCGATCGAATTCTGGGGAGCGTCCTTCGTCTTCGATCCTGCTGGCAATCTTCTCCATCGAGCAAGTCATTCAAGCGAAACCATCGTGATGGTGGAATGCGATCTGGATCGGATCGACGTTCAGAGAACTCACTGGCCGTTCCTGCGCGATCGCCGTATCGATGCCTACTCCGATCTTACACGCCGATGGATCGACGCTTGAAATGAACCCATCCGCAACAGACGCTGGCTTCCAATGGGTCGCCGAATGGGAACCGCACGAAGCGACCTGGATCTCCTGGCCTCACAACCCCGAGACATGGCCCGGGCGTTTCGACAAGATCCCTGCCGTGACCGAGCAGATGATTCGCATCCTATCGGAAGTCGAACATGTCCACGTATGCGGTGGTCCACCAGAGTCCTTGCAGGCTGCGAGAAAAGCTCTCGAACACGTCCCGAACGTAACGGTTCACGATATTCCTACCAACGACTGCTGGATTCGAGATTACGGACCGACCTTTGTATTGCATCGAGATCGAGATGCGCTCGGGGCGGTGCGATGGCGATTCAATGCGTGGGGAGAAAAGTATCATCCGCATGATGACGATACGGCGGCCAATGGAAGGATCTGCGAACGATTGAATCGACTCGGTCATCTTCGAGCGAATGAGGAACCATCGATGCCTTCGTTTCCATCGAGCTTGGTCTGTGAAGGCGGTGGGCTGGAAACCGATGGGCTGGGCACCCTCATGACCACGAGCAGTTGCCTGATGGCCGCAACTCGCAACTTTGGCTGGTCACGAGCGGATGTCGAGCAAGAATTGCGCCGCATGCTGGGGGTCACGAAGGTTTTGTGGGTGGATGGAGGTGAACTGGCCGGAGACGACACCGACAGCCACATCGATCAACTCGCTCGATTCATCCGACCTGGGATCGTTGTCACCGCAGTCTCCTTCACGAGCGACGATTGCAACGCGCCCAAGCTGACGACGCAGCGAAAGTTGCTTGAGGGGATGACCGATGCACGCGATCAATCGATGGAGATCATTCCCTTGGTGACGCCACCCCCTCGCATGATCCAAGGCAAGCGGGTTCCGGAAAGCTATTGCAATTTCTATCTTGCCAACGGCATTGTTCTCGTCCCGATGTTTGGTTATCGAGAAACCGATGATGCAGCCGCATCGTTGTTGCAAGATCTCTACCCGGAGCGGGACATCGTCCGCGTGGACGCGTCCGATTTCATCTGGGGGTTAGGCGCATTCCACTGCGCTACGCAGCAGCAACCGAAGGTCTCTGCGATTGGCGATCGTTCTGAATCGTGAATCGTAGTGGAAGTCGCGAGAGTTCCTTAACGTGCGATGGGGATCTCTGGCGAGATCCACTACGGTTAAGCCAAGGATCTCTGGCGAGATCCACTACGGGTTGGAGTTACAGCGTGGCATTATTTTTCTGCTGCTGGGGATAACTGACTCGTAAAAAACTCGATCAATGCTTCAATTTCCGTTTCTTGGATCATCAATTCACTAATCTTTCGGTCAAGCGATCGGATCCGATCCTCGCAGGCTTCGATCGCGAGGCGACGATTCCCGATGTTTGCGAATTCTCGCAGCGCCTTTTGTAGTTCCGGAATCTCCTGCTGGATCGCATCGCGTTGCTGTTGCACTTTCTTCGAGTTCAGTTGGCTCTTTTCAGCCTCACTGGATCGGTCGAGCTCCATTTGCAACATGAATGATTCGCGATTCTGCCTGGCCGACTCGAGGGCGGCTCTCACTTCTTCGCTCTTCGCTTGCTCCTTGAGAAGATCGTCACTGGGAGCCTGACCAGCATTGATTAATGCTCCGATCGCGTGCAGTCTCTTCTCCTGCAACTCGAACTGCCTCTCTGCCGCCATCATTTGGTCTTCGAGTGCTCTCAGTTGTGAGTGCGCTAATTGCTGTCGGATGTCGAGAGTCCTTTCATTCGTCGGTGTTTCTTCCGCAGCTGCTTGCCATTTGAGCCGCTGTAGTTCTACGAGGCAGTTCCGAAGCAACAGCTCGACGGTCTCTTTCGAGGATCCGATAAGACCCTCTTCAACGCGTCTCAGCTCTTCGTCCATCAGGTTCTGAAGCCGGTCTTCTGCCTCGCGCTGGATTGCAAGAAAACGCTCTTGCTTCTTTTTGATAACTCTCAGCTGCACCTCCAGTTCATTGACAACGCGTTGAATGAGACTTTCGGTTGATTTGGATGGTGGATCTGCGAGATTCACAAGTGCTGCATCGATGCGCTGCTGTAGGTAGGGAGACAGGAACTCAGTCGATGGCGGTTGCGCCTGACTCGATGGGCTTCTCGAAATCGCGAACGCCATGATCAAAAAGCTCAGCAGAATAAAACGCCTCATACGTGTCTCCTTAAGAAAACAAAGCAGGTTTCAGGTCATTACCTTTCAACGAACGATGGTGGAAGCTGCGACGCTTCCCAGTGATCCAGGATCTTTAACAAGATCCACTACACTATTTCCTTGCATAGAAAGGTATTCGGTTTAGGGTTGCGTTGGTTGGTCGGGTGTTTGATAGGAAGCGAGAATGACTCGATCAAGGCGCACTCGTGTCTCGTATTTTCGCCTCAAGTCACGAATCGCGGTCATCTCGCGATCCATGCTCGCTTTCAGTTGGATGAGCAGTAACTTCTGTTCTAATAGCTTGGCTTGGATTGCGAGCGCATCGAGTGCCTCCGCCGATTCCTTCTTGAGTTGTTGGATATCCGGAATGGGTTCTGCATGAGCAATGATCGGCTTGGGGTCGTCCGTTCGGTTTCTCATGGCGATCCACAAGCTTCCTAGGATCAATCCGATGCCTGCGGCAGCCGCGATTGCAAACTGGACTCGAGGCGAGTTGCTGGTTCGGGGGCGAGCAGCGCGACGGAGCAGATAGGCTCGCACGGCCGGATTGACTTGGCAGTCATCTTTCGATCCCCACGTCTGCAACCATCGATCGACGTCGTCGTCTGAGTGTTCTTGGTTCGAGTTCATACTTCACCCAATAGCTTCTTGAGCCTCATGCGTGCCCGGTGCAGCTTCACATGCAGCCGATCTTTGGACAGGTTCAATTGCTTTGCCAATTCGTCGTGAGACCAATGTTCCAAGTGGATCATGACCAGCAGTTCTCGGTCTTCGTCCTTCAGTTGTTGCATGGCGGATTGCACGCGGTCCCATGACTCATGGTGGTCTGGATCCATCGAATCGGATTCCGTGGCATGAGGTATCGCTGCCGCAGGTTGACTCGCATGACTGCTTGGGAGTCGCTCCAGGAACCGCAGCCATCGATTCCAGCGACGTTGGGCGCTCCGTTGGTGGTCACGGCAAGTTCGAAACACGATACTGACCAACCACTTTTCGAGCGGACCATCGCCACGGAATCGATCGATTCGGCTCCAGGCTTTCCAGAGCGATTCTTGCAAGATGTCATCGCCATCGGGGGACCAAGCCGTCAACTTGCCGACCAATCGACGCAACCGTAATCCGTAGCGATCGATCAGTAGCTCCATCGACGCAGGGTCCCTTCGTTTCATTCGCTGCACCAAGGCGTGCTCATCCGGATCCATATTCACCCGACAACCAACGATTCCTAGGTGCCATTTCTGTATCAATAGACGTTGCGTGTCGTGGGGACTTTCAGATTGCGGGAAATTTTAGCGGAGTTTTTTATCGTAGCACGCATTGGTCGATGCGGCACAATGCAGGTAAGATGATCAGAACGACAGTACCGAATCCGCCTCTTCCCCTTTTTTGACTTGTATCATTCCATGAGACATTCGCGGCTCCTATGCGTCGCTCTTTTGTTGTCTGTACTGGCATCGGTGGTTCATGCTGGGGAGTGGCCGACGTCGCGTGGGGACGCTCGATCATCCGGATTCGCCGAGGAGAAGATCCCTGCGCAGCCATCGCTCCTCTGGGAGTTCAAACCGGAGAAATCGGGGTTCGAAGGAGCGGCCGTGATCGCCGACGGAAAGGTTTGGATCGGCGATGTGGAAGGGAAGATGTTCTGCTTGGAACTGGCAACCGGCAAGGAACTTTGGACTTCAACGCAGAAGAACGGCTTTATCGTCTCTCCTGCCTATCGGAATGGGAAAGTGATCGCAGGGGATTTTGATGGTGTTGTTTTCTGTTTTTCAGCGACGGACGGTCAAGTCCTGTGGGAAGCCGACTTGGGACAAGCGATCGCGGGTGGCGCGAACTTCATCGACGAGACCGTCTTATTGACGAGCGAAGCAGGGCAACTGTTCGCGTTGGATTTGAATACTGGGAAGCAGCTTTGGGAATACGCAACAGGAGACCAGCTTCGATCGTCGGCTTCTCTATGGAATGATTTTGCATTGCTCGGTGGTTGTGATGGACGGCTGCACAAGATCAATGTTCGTACGGGAACGGCGGAAGGAGAAGGGTTGCTCCTTGATGGCCCGAGTGGTTCGACTCCAGCAGTGATCGATTCGACGGCGGTTGTTCCAACGCAATCGGGCCAGGTCTTGGCATTTGATGTGGAAAAAGGGGCCAAGCTATGGAGTTTTGCTGACGCAGAGAGGGCTCAAGAGATCCGTTCGTCTCCAGCGGTCGTCGCCTTGAGCGGTCCGTCCAATCCATCCCTGGCTGTCGTGACGACACGCAATCGAAGGGTGTTGGGGCTGGAACTCAGCAGTGGAAAAATGCTTTGGGAAGCCGTTGTCCGCAAGCGATGCGATGCCTCCCCGGTCATCTGCGATGGTCGGGTTTGGGTCGGCGGCCTGGATGGAACGTTCTATGCTTTTGACCTTCGTACGGGAGAAGAACGCTGGACCTATTCCCTCACGGGTCAGCTCATCGCTTCGCCATCGATAGCGGATGGAAAGATTGTCGTTGCCACCGACAAGGGGACCGTTGCCTGTTTCGGTACCAAAAATTAAAGGGGGCTAAGCCTGGCACCGGCGCTCGCAGGAACTGGGCAGGCTACAATACAGCCCATGACACGGCTCGACTCAACTTCATCATTGACATCGCAATCGCCAACGACGTTCGCATCGTCTCAGGCCCAGGGGCCTCTCCTGTCCAGCGAGATGATGGCCAAATTGGAACGTATGGAGTTAGTGACTCGGAAGATATTTCGAGGCCGCATGAAAGGGGAGCGGCGCAGCAAACGAAAAGGCCAGAGTGTTGAGTTCGCTGATTTTCGCAACTATGTCTCGGGCGACGACCTGCGATTCATCGATTGGAATCTGTTTGCCCGCATGGATCGGTTGTACCTGAAACTGTTTCTTGAGGAAGAAGATCTCCACTTCTACGCTTTGGTGGACGATTCTCTTTCGATGGATTTTGGTACTCCAAGCAAGTTCTTTGTTGCTCGGCAGTTGGCTGCGAGTTTGTGTTACATCGGTCTATGCCGTGGCGATCGAGTTTCCATTTCGACGTTCGGACGATCCGCAACTCCAGTTGTGGTTCGAGGCAAATCAACCGCGCATCGCATGCTCGGATACCTCGAGAGCGCTCCGTGCACCGAAGCCTCTCCCAGCATGGAAGAGACGATGCGTCGATTCTGTCTCAAGAACACAGGGAAAGGGATCGTCGTCGTCATCACCGACTTGATGAACAAATCGGGGTACGAGACGGCTCTCAAGATGCTGGTGGCTCGCGAGATGGACATCTACCTGCTCCATGTGCTGAGTCCCGAAGAATTGGAGCCCAAGTTGGTTGGAGACCTGTCCCTGCTGGATTGTGAAGATCGCGATCGCCGCGACATTTCGGTTTCTGCCTCGTTGTTGCAACGATACGAGCAAACGCTCAATGCCTTCATTGAGCAAGCTCGATCCTTCTGCAATCGGCGTTCCATCACCTACGTTTCCGTACGCAGTGACCAACCGATCGAACCCTTGATCAACGAGTACCTGCGAACGCGCGGGTTGGTGCGTTAGGAGTATCGAGGCGTTATGAACTGGATCAATACGCTCACCCCATGGCAGTGGCTCCTACTCGCGGCCATTCCACCAGCTATCTTGAGTCTGTACTTTCTCAAGTTGAAGCGCCGCGAGATGGTGGTCCCAAGCACGCTACTTTGGAAGCGGACGATCGAAGACCTGCACGTAAACAGCATCTGGCAGCGGCTTCGCAATAATTTGCTTTTGATTTTGCAATTGCTCTTCATGGGCTTGGTCATCTTGGCCTGTCTGCGCCCTGGCTGGAGCGGCATGAATCGTGTCGGAGAGCGACGTATCTATATCATTGATAACTCAGCCTCCATGAGTGCCACGGATCAGCCCCCCACTCGGCTTGACGTAGCCAAGGCGAAGGTGCGCGAATTGATTTCCGACACATCCAGCGATGATGTCGGAATGGTGATTGCGTTTTCGGATCGAGCGGATGTACGTCAGGGATTCACAAGTGACAAACGACGTTTGCTCGATGCAGTCGACTCCATCCAGTTTACTTCGCATACGACTGACGCTCGCGAAGCGTTGAGGGCCGCTGCAGGGTTAGCCAATCCGGGACGAACAAGCTTCGAGGATAACAAAGATATCCAAGTCGCCGATGCTGTCCCCGCCACCGTTTACTTGGTTACCGATGGTGCCATCGGTGACCTAGGAGAAGCGGATTACGGCCAACTCAAGATCGAGTATCTACCAGTTGGGGCAGTGGATACGCCCAACCTGGGGATCGTCGGTTTCGCGCTTGAACGCAACGAAGAACGCACCGAAGAAATCGAAGCTTTTGCCCGTATCGTGAATACGGGCAAAGAGCATGTCGACTGCACTGCCTCGCTCTATCTCGATGATGTGCTACTGGATGCAAGCGCTGTTTCGATCGACGGTGGTCAAGAGACCGGTATCCGCTTTGAAATACAGGGCATCGAACGAGGCAAGTTGAAGTTGGAGTTAGACCATTCCGACGGCCTCTCCATCGACAACGTCGCCTACGCCGCAATTCGCCCATCGCGACAGATCGCTGTATTGCTAGTCACCGCAGGCAACACCGCCTTGCAAACGGGTTTGAAAACAACGCGCGTGCAACAGATCGCAAGCGTCGTCGAGCAGGATCCTACGTTCTTGAACAGCCCGGAATATGCAGCAGCCGTCGCCGACTCGCAGTACGATTTGATCATCTTCGATGCTTGCTCACCCTCCAAAATGCCTGCCAGCAACACATTGTTCATCGGCAGCCTTCCGCCGGAGGACATCCAGAGCAACGATGCTCCCTCCAAATGGCAGTTTGGTGAACCGGTCAGTCCAGCGCTCATTCTCGATGTCAATCGGCTTAGCCCCATCACCCAGTACCTGGAAATGGCGAGCGTTAGCATTGTCGAGGCGCGAAGCATAACGCCCCCCGAGACGGGCACGATTTTGATGACATCCGATTCCGGTCCTGTTTTCGCCGTCGCGCCTCGTGGTCCCTTCCAAGATGCCATCCTTGGGTTCGATATTGTCCGTCCAGGGCCCAACGGTACCGAGATGAATACCGATTGGGGGATCAAGCGATCCTTTCCTGTTTTTGTGTATGCGGCCGTAGAGAATCTTGGGGGAGGCATCACGCAAGCCTCAGCGCCCAGTGTCCGTCCGGGATGGCCAATCCATCTTACGCTATCGAGTCGCGCGGACACGTATGAAATCGTTGACCCCAAAGGGAATCGCACCACCATCGATCGTGGACCGGATGGTCGATTCATCTTTACACAGACCGATACGCCAGGCGCGTACGAGGTCTTCGCACCTGGACTGGAATACCCCGTTGAATTGTTCTGTTCCAATCTGTTCTCATCGAGTGAGAGCGACCTTGCCATCGGGACGGAGATTCAAACCGGAGCAGAGATGATTGCAGCCACCGACACCACCATTCGCGCACGGCAAGAAACCTGGCGATGGTTATTGCTATTGGGTCTGGTCTTGTTGATGGTTGAGTGGGTCGTCTTCAACAAGCGGGTCTTTATCTGACCGTTATGCATCCCGCTTGCCTACCCATCCATGAATTGGAGGCCGACTGTCGATTTCGATTCTCGCGAGGATCTGGGCCTGGAGGACAGCATCGCAACAAAGTGGAAACCTTGGTCACCATCGAGCATATTCCGACTGGCTTAATCGCCCATGCAGGCGAGGCACGAAACCAAAATGAGAATCGGCGAGCAGCCATGCAACGATTGCGTTGTGTACTGGCGATCGGCGTTCGCGCGCCTGTGGAACTGAGTCGTTTCCAACCAAGTTCGGTTTGGATGGAATACTGCAGATCCCAACGCTTGCGGATCTCCGAAGGGAACGAAGATTTTCCAGCCCTCTTGGCAGAAGCGATGGACATCCTGGCAGCCAACGACTGGGACCCTGCGTTGAGTGCAAAGTGCCTGAACGTTTCAGCAACGCAATTGGTTCGACTGTTGTCGCAGTACCCGCCCGCCCTCGGGGCATTGAATCAAGAGCTGATCGCCAGAGGTAGAGCAACGCGGAACCG
Source organism: Pirellula sp. (assembly GCA_025459275.1). GTDB lineage: Bacteria > Planctomycetota > Planctomycetia > Pirellulales > Pirellulaceae > JBKCUI01. Next base: position 372 of record JALOQW010000048.1, on the reverse strand, counting down.
TTCATGAGAAACAGCGAGCGGGGGACGTAAGTCCCCTGTTTCCCCCGCAGCGAAATCCAACGCCCCCATTCACCACGCGCCATGAGCAGGAGGGTTGGAGAAACAGTGGGTTAACACCCACCGCTCGCCGGGCTGCCGCAATCATCTCTGTAAGCCGCGGGCGCTAGCCGCGTTATTGGAACATGCCATGAGCAACAGAGCTGCCGCAATCGTTGATTTATAGTGAGCGGCAGCTGTATCTGAGATGGGCATGTCCTGAAGCGCGGCTAGCGCTCTTGACTTTACCCACGTTTTGTTTCCTCAATTCGTACTCGTACTCAATGAAATGGTACTCGTACTCGTACTCGAAATGAGCCGGATGATCGAGAACGA
>JALOQW010000047.1 GCA_025459275.1 Pirellula sp. | reverse complement strand
GAATCGTTGGATCCGGAGTCGAGTCATGGCTACGTCAAGATTTCTTTGCAACAGCAAACCAACGACGTGCGATTGACGATTGAAGACAACGGCTGTGGCATGACCGACGAGGTCTTGAAGCACTTGTTTGAGCCTTTCTTCACTCGGCGCCGTGATGGCCGAGGAACGGGGCTGGGCCTTCCGATTACCAACCGCATCATCGCAGACCATGGCGGTCGCATTACACCCCGTAGTCAGGGGCCAGGACTTGGCTCCCAGTTCGAAGTCACCATACCATCCCAATCCACGAACGACGCGTTGTATGACAACCACCAAAAGCTCGCCGTCGCATGAACCCTTGTCCATCCTATTCGCGGATGATGAGGTTTCGTTGCAAGAACTGATGCGGATTGAATTGCCCTTGCTGGGTTATCGAGTCACGGTCTGCCCGGATGGCCACACTGCGGTTGCGGCGCTCGAGCGCGAGCAATTCGATTGCCTGATCGTGGATCTCGACATGCCGGGCATGAATGGCATTCAGGTCATCGAACGCGCTTTGACGTTGTCTCCAACTACCGAAGCGATCGTATTGACGGGTAAACAGTCGCTGGAATCAGCGATCTCCGCGCTTCGATTCGGTGTGGTGGATTACCTGAGCAAACCCTGTCGCCTGTCCGAACTGCACGCACTCTTGGACCGTGTCGCCCAGCGCCGTACACTCAAGCGAAGGACCGCAAGTCTGGAACGGGCCGAACGGGCCAAGGAGCCTCGCACGACCCAAATCGTAGGTACCTCGCAAGCCATGCAAGTCGTGGCCAAGTTGATTGCCAAGGTCGCGCCGACGCAGAGCACCGTGTTGATCCGCGGAGAGACCGGTTGCGGTAAAGAACTCGTAGCCCGCTCCGTACACGAACAAAGCCTGAGAAAGGGTCAACCCTTCATCGCCATCAATTGCGGAGCCCTCCCCGAACATTTGATCGAGAGTGAGCTCTTTGGTCATAAGAAAGGTGCCTTCACTGGAGCGGATACCCAACGACAAGGGCTCTTCGAAGTCGCCAATGGGGGAACCATCTTCTTGGATGAAATCGGCGAACTTCCCCTTGCGATGCAAGCGAAGCTGCTGCGGGTACTTGAAAGCGGCGATGTACGGCGGGTCGGGGACAATGAAACATTGCGAGTGGACACCCGTGTCGTATGTGCGACTCACCGAAATCTGGAAAAGATGGTTGAAGAGGGTCAATTTCGTGAGGATCTTCTCTTCCGAATCAATACGTTTGAGATTCATGTCCCACCCCTTCGAGAGCGTTTGGAAGATGTCATGCCTCTGGCCAAGCACATGTATTTGCGACATCGACCGGAACACTCCCAAATCGAAACGTTGTTCTCCGAGGAAACGGTCGCGGCGTTGATGCAACATCCATGGCCTGGAAACGTTCGAGAGTTGGCGAACGTCATCGAACATGCCACCATCCTCTGCGAATATCCGCCGATCCTTCCCGATCATTTACCTCGGCATTTCGTCGACCGACGGCTGCGTAAAGAAGTTCGCTCTGGTACCGCGGGACCGAACGCGTCCGTGCCTCTTGTTTCGATGCCACTGAGTCTCAAGGAGCTCGAAGCACTCGCGGTTCAGGAGGCGGTCAATCGCCATAACGGAAACAAGCCCGCTGCCGCTGAGGAACTCGGGATCAGCCTGAAAACGCTTTACAACAAACTCAACCAGGCTGATCCGGCGAACAAGAAGGCCGCCTGAAAGCGTCGCGAATGTATTGTGGCGCCTGAGGATGAGAACCGAAGTTGCCGAAGGTTGTGGTCGCTGGATAATACTCCACCTCGAATTGCACACGACCTGCCGCTTCCGCTCCTGAAACGTCAGCGATGAGCTGGAGGATCATGTCCATGCCAGCAGAAACTCCAGCCGAACACCACACGTTTCCATCGCGCGTGAACCTGTCTTCGATGACTTCTACATTGCCCATGGCTCGGAGTTGATCCAGTGTGCTCCAGTGAGTCGTGGCCCGCTTGTCGGCCAGAAGCCCGGCAGCATGCAAGACAAGCGACCCCGTACAAACCGAAACGACGGCACGGCAATGCGCCGCTTGCGTCTTCACGAAATGCAAAAGGGCTTCGTTATGCATTTCGCGACGGGTGCCTCGCCCTCCAGGGATCAACAGATATTCGAGGTTCGGACAAGTTGCAAAATCAACATCCGGATTCACGGACAACCGATTGGCGCAGACGATCGGGCGCAGGTTCTCGGCGATGATGACACATGGCGACGGCCCTCCCGCCAGATCCGCCCACGTCGTAATCATCTCCCACGGCCCAACGAAATCGAGTTCCTCGACTCCATCAAAAATCAAAACTCCAAATGCCATGTTTAGTTCCTTCCGCCTGAGGCTTGTCCTGCTATCGCGTCGAACCGGGTCAGGAACAAGCGCAGGGCGCGGGAGCGATGGCTGATGGCGCGTTTGACTTGGAGACCCAGCTCGGCAAAGGTTCGGTGGTACTCGGGAACTTCGAAGAGGGGATCGTACCCGAAGCCACTGTTCCCGCGCGGATGACGGAGAATCCGTCCCCAGCATTCACCGTTGGCTTCGATAGCGATCTGCCCATCCGGGTCGCTTAGGACAACGGTCGATACGTAATACGCGACGCGCTCTGGTTCGGGGATGTTTTCCATCCATTGAAGCAACTTCGAGTTGTTGCTCTGGTCGGTGGCGCCGGGACCGGAAAACCGAGCCGAGATGACGCCGGGTTGGCCTCCTAAGGCTGGAACACATAGTCCACTGTCTTCTCCAATGGCCCATACACCGCGAGCTTGCGATTGAGCGATGGCCTTGATGCGCGCGTTCTCGATGAATGTTTCTCCAGTCTCTTCGACCTCCAACGGCTCTGGATAGTCCTTTGGTGTCTTCAAGGAAAACCCGCGAGGCAGGAGATGAGCTTCCAACTCAATCACTTTCTTTCGGTTGCTTGTGCCAAGCAGAAGAACACGTTCTTTCAGGAGTGAATCGACAAACTTTGCATTCATTCAAGGAATACCGAACGGAATTACGGGATGGAAAATCGCCAGGCTTGCACCTGGTCGGGTAACCTTACCAAATACAGTGTACCCGCCACCGCCGGGTGAGCCAGAATCTGAACGTTCGGATCCCCGACTTGCATGCGTCCCAACTCCTGAACTCCTTTCACACCGACCTGCAGCAGAATCACCTCTCCGTGCTCGCACTGGACGAGCACTCGATCCTGACTGCCGATCAAGCTGCAGTAACCTTCGAGGCATGGATCCTTGAACAAGCCGATGCGCCGAAGCTGGTCCTCGGCATCGAGCACATGAATCCCGCGATCGACGCCGACGACATGCTTGCCGAGCATGATCGGTGAGTGGGTATCCCCCGCCAAGTCAGGATATTCGGCAGTCGGGGTAGAGGAGGGTTCACCTTGTTCGTTCCATGCATGCAAGCGTGTTCCGTTGTTCTCGGAGGTTACCACGATGCCCCGTTCGAAAACCATGGGTGTTGGAACGTTGAAATCGTTTTTGACGGCCGGGGTCACTTCCCATCGCCTTTTCCCATCGGTGGCGTCCCATCCTCCGAAGGTGCGGTAATCGAAGCCGATCACCTGTCGCGCATCGCCATGGAGCCATTCCACCAAGGAGGCGTAGGCAGCCTGGCGGCCTGGCACTTTCCAGCGAATGTTTCCTGTCTCCAAGTCCAACGCTACCATCGATGCGGAATCTCCGCCTGGCTGCACGATCAGCGTGTTTTCGATCGCGATCGGAGACGCGGCGTATCCCCACTGGGGCATAGTCCCTTCCATGTCTCTTACCATATGCTTGGACCAAACCACTTCTCCTGTTTCCAGGTCGAGACAGTTCAGGTCACCGAAGGCTCCGAGAGTGAATACCCATGGGTCGGCAATCAGAGCGGTAGCGCGAATCGAATTACCGTAGTCCAAATTGCCTGAAGCCTGATAGGATTGTTGCCAGAAGGCCACCCCACTCTGAGCATCCAAACAATAGATCACATCCTGACTGTCGCTGCGATCGCGGGCCGTCACGATCACGAACTCGTCCGTAGCGGCGATCCCTCCTATGCCTTGGCTCGGCAAGGGAGTCTTCCATGCCAGCTCAACACCCTGTAGGGAGTGAGGCAGCCACGCAGCGTTGCCATCGCGCCGGACCCCTCGCCACTGCGGCCAGGAATTCCGTTCCGTGGCTATTGGCTTTTTTTTTGACTCCCGTACAAGACGAAACCATCTCGGGTTTCCAGCGCCTTGAGCATTTCTTCGGACTTCATCTGAAGCAGCGATTGAGTGATCGCATCGTGTTCTGACTTTCCTAGATTCGCGTCAACAAACAAGGAAATGAATGGAACCTCATCCGAATCTCCAATAACGCGCAAGTCTCCTTTCTTAATGGTTCCACAACCTTCGAGCAAAGGAGCTGCGTAGCTGCTGATGACCGCAACCTGTTTCTTTTCGAGACCATCTGCCATGAGTTGCTTGGCAGCGATCGAGCAAGAAGCGCATTCATTACCATCTTTGACATCGAGTTCCAGTTCTTGAAGGGTTTGGCGAGGCGCCGCGGACTTCTCGTCGCAATCCTCAGGGCCCCATAGAATCGTGTAGCCCTCGCAATCCAGTAGTGTTACTGCTGGGTCGTCTTTGAGTACCACGAACAGTCCTCGTTGCATGATGCTCCCCTTGGTATCGGTCAACTGTGCCAGCGGCAACAGATCCCGCTTACTGACTTTGGCATCGTGGCGAACGACAGAGTCTTTCCCTATGACGATGTGGGCTTTGCCATTGGCTTCTTCTGCCAGCGCCTTCGTCAACGACTCGGACCAGACCACGCGCACGGTCTTGCCCGTTTTCTCCGTCAAGTAATCTGCCAAGCGCTCATACTTGCGTTGTGCGTAGCCTTGAACGCAATCGCATGCCAACGGGGCGGCCATGGGATCCATGACCACCAGAGTCCATTCTGCGTCCTTTGGACCGTAGGGCTCCACACCTAGTACCAAAGCTTGCATGTTGATGACCAACGTGAACAATGCAAGGCTTAGGGCCATTAATTTTCGTTGCATCTGTCGTTCTTTCCAGAAGGTGTGTAAACCATGCGCGACGGTTTTACTTGACCGATTCTTTGACGGCTTCATTTTTGCTTTCGCATTGTTCGCCGTCACATTTTTGACCACAGGCGTCGCGAGATACTCGCTTGTAGCGGACGGCTGTGTTCTGCACTTTGGATTCTGGCGATCCGTAAAACCACATCAATTCCACTTCTTCGTCGTTGATCCACCGGACCGTGGCTCCGTAGCTTTGGACGTCATCTTCAACCATCACGAAATCAAGTTCGTTGTCGCGTTGGGCCAAGGCTTTCCATGTCGATTTTCGCTGAGCCGCATTGAGCACCATCGCTGCCATGCGCCCGTCGTCTTCGATTACCGGAACTTCGGACGAGCCGTCCAATCCGAGCGCGGCTGCTAGAGCACCGATCACGCCTTTCTTTTCGCTGGCTCCGTCGGTCTCTTGTGATTCAGGCTTGGGTTCCTTGGCCGGTTGGGTCTTAACGTAGGGTCTCGCGATGAGAGATCCATCTCCTGCAAATTCCAGGTGGCCGTAGCTCTGATTGATATAGCTGTCCATGGAGAACGCACCGGCCGCTCCACTCTGGTTGGAGTTCACCTCAGCGATCTCCCAGGTACCAATCCATTTTCTTCCAAGGCCTTCCATAGCCATGCGCGTCGCGCGTTCGTCTTCGGTTTCTTCTGGTGCTTCTTTCTTAGGAACGAGCACCGCGACGCTCGATTTGTCTTGGTTCATCATGTAGTGCCAATCTCGGTCACTGTCCCATCCGATAGCAACGTGTTTGCATCCTCCGCCAACGCTAGCGCGACCAATCAGTCCGAGGAATTTTCCGTCCTTGCTGAACCGCTTGATGTCGCCAATGCTGGACTCCGCGGTCAAGATTTCGCCGTTTTCGCAACAACGCACGTTCATTGGGTTGCAACAGCTACCAAAGCCGTCGACCTTGTCGCGTCCGCGTTGTCCCCAGCTGTCTTGGCGTTTGCCATCTCGATTGTAGATACTTACTTTGAAGGAAGTATTTTCTGCGATGAGCAGGTTTTCTCCATCCGATTGGATGTCGAGTTGTCCGCAGCATCCTCCAACGTTTTCCAAGACGACCGTCGCATTTTCGAGGTCATGATCCAATCGGTGGATGCTGTAGCCGTAGCCTGTAGCTTTAGGCAAGCTCACGAAAACATCTTGCTTGGATACAGCCAGTCCTGTGGCTCGCTTCATTTGTTGCAAGATCGCATCTCCACCTTGTGCGGCAAAACTTTCTTCGATCTGCTTGAGCATACCGTCCCATTGATCGCGCTGTTGTTCCAACATCTTCAGTCGGCGTTGCCGTTTCTTGGCACCTTTTTCGTCGGCCGGGTCGGCTTTTTCGTTTTCCTCCTTAGCCCTCCTCAGCTGGGTATCGATCTGCTCGAGTTGTTGTGTGTAGGATTCGGTGACCATCTTCTTTTGCTCTTCGGCCGCCTTCTTCAGCTCTTCGGCCATTTGTTCCGGGTTTCCGATATTGGGCGCGTCCTTGACGATCTCAATATCACCTTCGCTCGAGAGCCTTGCGAGTTTGCCAGAACCAGCGACGAAGCACTTGCCGTTTTCCCCAAAGTTGATGGCTTGGGGGACAAACTCCAGAGGAATCTCTCGAACCAATGCCCCTTCACCCGTGTAGACCAGGATCACTCCAGCACCTGCTTGTGTCGGCGCTCCACTACCCGAGCAGCACATGTAGAGCAATTGATCTGGGCCCACACAGAACGTGTGCAACGGCACTGGAGATTGCTTCCAATGAGGCGCAATGGAACGCGTTTGTTTGTGCGTTGCGACATTCTCGTTGGCAGGTGAGTGCGCTGCCATGCCTACCAACAATGCCAACACCATGCCGACGCGACCGATTCTTGCCAGTCGGGAATACGCTCTCGAAAAAAGACGATTGGACATGAGCGTGGAACTCCTTGTTCGATGAGATGGTTTGATGAGAACTCGCTAGAAAAGCAGTGTTGCGAGACGCCACAGCCACATCATCGTAGGAAATAGAACGCCGCAATACAATGAATATTCGATGAATCCTCCGACCTATCCGTGACGATGCTTCAAAACTGCGAGGTCCGGAGGAGGCATACGGAGTGGGTTCGCTGTGCCAATCGTTCGATATCGTTGGCGCTAGATATCGGTGCCATCCCGAGGCTTTCCACATCTTGGGGACTTAGCGGAGCCATGAGATAGACACTTCTCTTGGCTTGTACGGACCGGATCACGGCGGCGGGAAATGCGTCTTCTAAATCACCTCCGAGCAATGCTCGCTCCAATTGTTCATCCGGCTCATCGGAAGCCAACTGGGCAATCCCATCCGTGATTTTTGAGACATCACACATAACGACCAATCGCCCTGCTGCCGACAACAACATATCCGCTTTAGCGACCGCGCGTGCGACGTTCATCCAACTTTGTTGGTCGCTGGTTCCGTCAATGCTGGCAATCACTAAATCATGACGCGTTGGTCCGGTTTCCGAATAGCTCGACTCCTGGAGTTGTGTCGTTGCCGTTTTGAAGACCTGCTCTGGATCTCCTGCGACGATGCCTGCGACCCCTCCATCCTGAGCAGGAACCACAGCCAGCGCGAACTGGACACCCATCAACCAACCTGCTTCGCGACTCAGCTTGGCTTGCAAATGCATATGGTGATCGTTGTCGTCCAGCCATGCCAAATTCCATCTCTGCTGGGTCTTTGCATCCGCGAACCCCGGCGACATCGCGTAAAGATCGCTTGCGTTGAGGGCTTCCGGATGTCGAATGCAGTAGATTGGAAGCACTACTGATGCTTCGACGAGATCGCGTTGGATGTATATCGCGTCTGCTGTTTCTGCAGCGGCGATGTATTCGAGTCGCTCGTTATCATGAGCGGCATGTTGCACGACCCGTAAGCCCTCATAGACCTCCATGGCTTGAAGCATCGCGCGATACGATGTGTCTGCCGAAGAGGACAGAACCACCGTGATTTGCTCCGCCTTCAATTGCCGACTGAGGAGCCATTCGACAAGTTCTCGCACAATCTCTGTGGCTCTAGGAACGCCATCTTCGACAGCTATCGACACTAGATCGTCATCGAGAATCGCTAAGGCTAGTTCTGGGTAAGCGATCGGGTGTTGGATCGCATCGAGTACGAGATCGCGAATCGTTTGTGTGGTTGGGGGACCAGCACAGGATACGTCGGAGGTGGTTTCCGGTAGCTGAAGCTCGATGCTGCTGTTTCCCGTAGTGACGGAATAAGTGGTTTTGGTATTCATGATTTCAGCATTCGTCGATAGTAGTCCGCGTGTCGATCGACCATGGTTTGCACATCGTGCTCCTTAAGGATCTGGTCTCGAGCAGCATCGATCAAGCGTTTTCGCATCGGTTCATCATTCAGTAATTGATTGGACACTCGCATCAACCGATCCACATCCCCTACCGGAAACAATATGCCCGTTTCACCGTCCCGGACAAGGTCTCGATTTCCTGGGATATCGCTGGCCATCACCGGCACTCCGGCTTGCATGGCTTCCAAAATGGTATTGGATTGCCCTTCGTAAAGGCTGCCGTTCCACAGCAAATCCGCGTGGGGAAGGATGGAGATCGCGTCATCCCGATGACCGACCAGGTAAACTTCGGAAGTTGCGCGAACGTTGTCCCGATATTCCTCGAGTCGTTCTCGTTCCGGGCCTTCGCCGAGGATAGCGTACGACGTATTGCCTCGAAGGACTCGGAGCATCTCTGCAGCCCAGATCAAGTCTTTATAACCTTTTTGAGGCCATAGCCTTCCTATCGAAAGGATCAATCTTCGTTTCGGATCGATACCGAGCCTTTGAAAGGCCTCGGCTCGCGCGATTTCCTTTTTCGGATCTCGAGGCTCGATCCCGTTGGGAATGATCTCAAACAGTCGGCGGTCAATACCGCGATCCGCGTAGAAATCGACGACACCTGGGCTGTTGGTGGTAATACCTTTGGTGAAGCGCGCCAAGGCACGATCGAGCACAAGTTGCCACGTCGATTTCCATGGATCGACCGATCGCTCCGATGCCAGGATGCATTTCACACCCGCCCATTTGGCTGCCGTACGTCCGTAGGCGTTGGCTGCAAAGATCCACGTGTGGACCAAATCGGGCCGAAGCGTTTTCAGTGTTTGTGCGAGGCGCCACCAAACCCGAGGATCCAATCGTCGCTCTTTGCCGATGAGGATCAAACGTGTGCGTTGCGTATCCAGTTCGGATTCGAGGGGTCCAGTCCGGGATAGGACGATCAAGGTTGCATCGAACTCCGAAGGATCGAGTCGGTTGGCCAACATCACCAACTGCTTCTCCGCGCCACCCCGATCGAGGCTCGGAATGATCCAGCATACGCGTTTCCTCATCTGCTAATACCTATCCTTAAGGAACGCAGGAGCGATTCCCACTGATCCAAACTTCTGCTGGGCGAATGCCTTACATTGGTCGCATGCGATCGAAGAATACTGGCTTCGTTGTTCCATTGTTGTCGATGGATCTGCCATTCTTGAAGACGCCGGCGCAAGTCATCCTGACTGCTATATGTTTTGAAGGGCTGTCCGTCCGACAACCAAACTTTCGATTCCTGTCCTTCGGCAACGATCATGGGTATTTCTGAGTTGAGAAATAGTAGGGCAGAGAATTGAAATGCCACGTTGGGGTTGGTAACGATGGCCAGGTCCGCCACACTTCCAATCTCTTCCAGATCATCGAATCCATCGAATAACAGGATTTCTCGATGCCAACCTCGATCTTTGACGGTTTCGTGAATGTCCGCATAGGAGCCGCCACTTCCTAGAATCCACATCCTTAGCGACGCTCCCTGGTCGAGCAGATCGCACACTGCTTTAACAGCAGTCATCAATTCTTTGGTGTCAGCGGTTCCATAATGCACGATCAAATCGGTGCGACCGGGAACGACGAAGTCGCTAGACACTTGGAATAGCGAAGCCCCTGCGGCGGCTCTGGCTTCGACCGATCGATCGGCGCGAACGCTCACCCAATCGGGAATCCGTTCGATCCGATGCGGATCGATCCCTTCTGCAAGCAACATGCGATGCGATGCTGCGGAGGGTGCAACAACCCGATCGCATCTCCGACATGCATCTGCTGCGGCAGCGGACGTTATGCATTGTCCCCGAGCCATCCCGCTTGTGTCGCCATCGATTGCAAAGCGGGCAACGACAGGCTTCGACCATCGGGATGCCTTTGCGACCACAGCGGACAATAAGCCGTCGGCCCTATCCACATAGATGGAATCATACGACTCTCGATGTTGATTCAACCAGTGGACAACGTTCTTTTGGAAATGCCCTTCGTTCCAGTTGCTGCGCGGTGGTGGAAGTAGCCGCGTGACACGTGCTCCTCGAAGGACGCTCCGCTCGGGCCAACTCGGATGCCAGCGCGCCGTGACCACTTGGACTTCGATACCTCGACCTTTCACGCCATCAATCATCTGAAGCAACCGATGGCTGGTATCGTCCGCAAGTGGCCAAAACCTGCGTGTGACGATCACCATTCTGTGGGCGGATTCAAGAATACTCACCAGGAACGTCTCAATGAGGTGAATGCTGTTTCAGATCGGATTCCTCAAGAACTCCGACGTACGGGAGATTGCGATACAAATCCTGGTAATCCAAACCGTAGCCCACGACGAATGCGTTAGGAATGTCGAAGACGCTGTAATCTGGTGACTCGTTGACGGTGCTCTTTCCTCGCTTGTTGAGGAAGACAGCCGTCTTGATGCTCTTGGGTTTCAGCTTTCGCAAGCGGGCGGTGACTTCCACCAGCGTCTTTCCCGTATCGAAGATATCGTCAATCAAGAGGACATCGCGACCGCGTATATCCAGCATCCGGCTATCATCGATTTCTATTTCCCCGGAGGTCATCCCACCTCGATAAGAACTCGCGGCGATCAAGCTGATTCGCACTGGCATCTCCAGGCGTCGGATCAAATCTGCCAGCATCACGAGGCTTCCAGTCATGATAGCCACGACCGTTAGGGGCGAATCGCCGTAGTGTTGGTGCAGTTGCTGCGCCAACTTCGATATACCCTCGTGAATTTCTTCCTCACGAATCAAGACCTTCATGGCTGAATCACCCAAAGCGCATCATCGGTTCGTAGGAGCAAACTGGTAGGCGTTGCTGCCAATGTAGAACGCACCATGGCACCGGTCTCCAACGTACCGATTTTTTGAAACCCTTCGCTGGCTGCCAAGGCTGTGACCTGTCCAACGTCTGATACGTTGATCAGGGCATCCCCCACGATAATCGGGGATCCAAAAAAATTCCCGCCAATACGCTCGCTCCAGCACAAACTCCCGTCACCGAGTCGAACACACGAAACGATCCCCGTGTCGGACCACAAAAAGAGGAGCCCTCCATTGGCCACCGGCGTCGGCACATACGGAGCCGCTCGCTGAATCCGAAAGCGTTCCTGTTGCTGCTCGATGTCATACGCTACGAGCAGATTATCTCGCCCACCCATGGAACCATGACTGGCAATGGCCAAGTCACCTATCAAAAGGGGCGATGCACAGACTCGCAACTTGAAGCAGTCATGGTGCCAAAGGATTTGGCCTGTCTTGGCGTCGATCCCAAAGATCCCTTGTCCTGTGGTCGCACACACCAGCTCGGTACGACCGTGGTGCACCCGGACCGCTGGCACTCCGTAACAAACACGCTTGGTGGGTAAGGGGGTCTCCCATACCGTGCTCCCTGTTTCAGAATCGAGTGCGATCATCCGATCTTCCCCAGGTTCAACGCCTGGTTCGAGTTCTTCCGCATCTTGACTATTGAGAAGAACGACCAGACCATCGACCAGCATCGGCGACGTTCCAAACCCATGTTGCGATACATACCGCCCGAGATCTCGCGTCCAACTTTCCCTGCCGGAATGCGAGAATTTCTTGACGATGACATGCTCTGGATCCCCCCAAGCAAAGACCACTCCCGTGCCGTCGACGGCTGGTGTAGTTGATGCATAGGAACTGAAAGCATGCAATCGATGTGTTTGACTCTTGTAGCTCTGCTGCCAGCTGACCGCACCCTGTTTCAAGTCAACCGCGATCGCGTATCGCGTGGCATCGTCAGGTGATGCCGACATGAGAAAGGCGAGGTCTCCCCACACAACGGGTGAGCCTATACCTGATCCAGGCAACGGTATCTTGACGATCCGTTCTTGGTTCCATGGCCATGTCACCGGATGCGAATCGACTACTCCACGACCTTCCGGCCCTCGGAATCGACTCCAATACTCTGGTTCTTGGTCCTGTTGGGCTTGCGAGGCGTTCGTTAGGACGAACAGTGCCCACAAGCTTACGATGGCGATCATCCAAGGTCTACTCATGGGAACATTCGCACTCCCACCGTCAACAGAATGTTTGCGTATCGTTGGACATCCGCGGTTTGCACGGTCAAGACATGATCGTTGGTTGCAACGGCTTCATAGAACTTCCATTTGTCGATCGGCTGCAAATCGAGCTTGAGGCCCGCGGCTTTTAGCGTCGAGCGATATTCACTCCATACCGGTGGATCGCCGTCGAGGGCGTAGGGGCCACTGGTCTCGGTCTGCATGGTGCAAACCGCTTCGATCGGTATGGCGGACACGATGGCTTCGAGGACCTGGTTGCAGGTAACGACGCCAGGCATGAGATTCAAGCTGACCAATTCGCTGCGGGGGCCCCGTTTGCTTGAGGCAGGGTAGTTCCCATCTGCAATGAGAATCGTTGCATGATGTCCGGCTTCCCCAAGAATTCTGGACAACGTAGGATGAATCAGTTTGCTGGTAAGCATGGTTGCGGACCTGGGTGGAGGAAGATTTTTTCACCACGGTTTTGGCACCAGTGTAGTCCATCTCGCTCGATGGGCGAAGCCGGACTGAAGCGGGAAAGATTCCGATCAAATTGCCGATCTGGCCCCTATTTGACGGCCCGAATCCTCAAGAACTTCGGCGCAGCGACTTGTTCTGATTCCGGTGCATTCGCCGGTGGTTCTCGGGACTCACCGTACGGCTTGCGCCGTTACGCTTTCAAGCCGTTGGGGAATAGTCCAGCGGATTTCCGGCTCATGTCCTGGCAACCACTGGAGTGGGTCGGCATCGAGTCGTTCTCGGGTTGCCTGATTGATCGCTTGAATCAGCTCGACTTGCTGACTGAGCGACTCCTGGAGTGGCCCTGCAAGGGCTTTTGGGGCCGATTCGACCTTTGGGACACCGACACCATCGGAGACCAGAGTGACTGCCGGTGGAGGTCCCTGCCATCCCAAACGGTGGACCACCGATTGCAGCCATTCGGTGAGGCGAGCCGTGACTCCATCCTTAACCGATGTTGGCTTGGGTGAGGCTGTTAGGGTTTCCGGTGCCCTTGGAGTGAGGGATTTCGGCTCCGAGGGGCCATTGGCCGACGGCGGATGCAGTAGTTCCCCAAAGGTTTGTGCTGCTCGCTGGACGAGGCTCTTGGCGGTAGCCTGAGCCGCCGGAAGCGTGCTGGGAAGTAGTGCCGAAAGCAAGGAACCGGGAATACTCATCCGTCCCCTCGTTACCCAATGATCGATCCATAGGTTGTATCTGCATCGTGCGTGTCCACTTCGAACCGTTATCGTTATCGACCTTTGGGGAGGCTGGCATGAGTTTTTGGCTTGGGAAAAGTTTTCAAGTTACCGTGGTCGGAACTGCCTCCAAGGGATAACCTTGGTAAGAAGCTTGAATTAACTTAGAAATAACTTGTCCGGCTCGTAAACTCCGTTTCCACGACTCGAAATGATCCTGCTGATCGATAACTACGATTCCTTTACCTACAACCTGGTTCAAAGGCTAGGGGAAATCGATTCGAATCTCGATGTTCAAACGTTCCGGAACGACGCGTTGTCGATTGCTCAGATCCGGGCTATGCAGCCAGATCGAATCATCCTGTCCCCCGGGCCATGCACTCCCAACGAAGCTGGGATTTGCTTGGATATTGTCAGGGATTTGCACACCGAGTTTCCGATTTTAGGTGTCTGCCTCGGGCACCAGTCGATCGGACAGGCGTTTGGTGGAAAAATCGTTAGGGCACCGGAGTTGATGCATGGCAAAACCGATCACATTCACCATGACAACCGTGGGATGTTTCGGGGATTGCCGAATCCGTTTGTAGCGACCAGGTACCATTCTCTGATGATCCTGCCAGAAAGTCTCCCGGATTGTCTCGAGGTCTCGGCTTGGGTAAACGACCTCCACGGAAATCGGATTATCATGGGAGTGCGACATCGCGAGGTTGCGGTTGAGGGGTGGCAGTTTCACCCTGAGAGCTTTCTCACCGAACCGGGCCCGACGTTGTTGGCGAGGTTTTTGGCTTGGAATGGTCCTTTGAGTCCCCAAACCCTTTCCTAGAATTCGTTTTTCGGTCCCATCACTCTTCCTTCGATTCGAACGCACTTCTAGCATGCTCTGCGTTACTATTGCCCGAACCCGACACAAGCACATGCTGAATGAGCACCAGGAGGTGGCCGCCCAGGGGGCCCAACTGGTGGAACTGAGGCTCGATTACATCGGTCGCTCGGTCGACCTGGCTCGGCTCCTCAAAAACCGCCCTACGGGTGTGGTGATCACCTGCCGGCGCAAAGAGGACGGTGGCCGCTGGGAACGGACGGAAGAAGAGCGGTTGATGATGATCCGCCAAGCCATTGCCATGGGGGTGGAGTATGTCGATCTGGAAGACGACATCGCTACAAAAATCCCTCGCTATGGAAAAACCAAGAGGATTGTCAGCATCCACAACTTCGAGGGTACTCCCGACCATCTGGAGTCGATCCATGAAAGTTTGTGCAAGCATGACGCGGACATTGTGAAGATCGCTGTGGCTGCTCACTCATTCCACGACGCAGCCCGCATGTTGCGGCTCATGCGATCCGCCAAAGTTCCGACGATCGGTATCAGCATGGGTGAATACGGATCCTTGACTCGGATCCTTGCAACCCGATACGGCGCTCCTTTTACCTTTTGCGTGTACAACCTCGATCGCCGTGTCGCCCCTGGCCAGCTTTCGTTTCACGACATGAAGAACACGTACCGCGTCGACACGATTGGTCCCAATACCCGGTTGTTTGGGGTCGTGGCCGACCCTATCGCTCATTCATTTAGTCCGCTGCTGCACAACGCTTCGTTCGAGCACAATCAACTCGACTATCGATACATCCCTTTTCGCGTTGCTCCAAGCGACTTGGAGTCGTTTCTGAACTGGTGCCAACAAGAAAAGATCGGTGGATTGAGTGTGACCATCCCTCACAAGCAAGCCGTTATGCCCCACTTGACCCACGTGGAATCCGCAGCTCAAGGGATCGGCGCCTGCAACACCATCGCTTTCATCGAAAAGGAACTGGTCGGATACAACACCGATTACCGGGCTGCGATGGATTGCCTGAGCGAGGCTCTCGCCAAAGTGG
>JALOQW010000347.1 GCA_025459275.1 Pirellula sp. | reverse complement strand
GTGTATGCTCAGCCATGTCCTGTCCACTGCGCCACGTTGCGCCAGCACGATTTCCCTGGCCCGGGTTTGCAAACCGTGCCGGGCTTCCGGCTGCTCGATCATCTGGGCACCCCAGGTCTCCAACTCCGCAGGCTCCGAGAGCTGAACCGCCCCTTCGGAATCCAATAGCAGTTGGACAACATCTGCAAAGTTGCGGGTATTGGGCCCAAACGAGGTCGCAACCCCATAGGCACAGGGTTCAATCATGTTTTGGCCACCGCGCGACCCAAAGCTACCGCCGACGAAGCCGATATCGGCCAATCCCCACCACCAACGAAGCTCGCCAATCGAATCGGCCAAGAAGACTCGCCAATCGGTTCCAGTTGGTTGTTCTTGTAGTTGGCTTCGACGAATCCATGGCAAACCACTGGCCATGACAAGATCGGCGACCTCTTCAAAACGCTCGGCATGCCTGGGAACCAGGATCATTCGAAGCTGTGGAAATCTCGGCAACAGACTTTTCATCGCTTCGAGGCAGATCGCTTCTTCCGGAGCTTGGGTACTTCCACACAACCACACAACGAGCGTGCTGTCGTCCTCCGTCTGAGGCATCGACAAGAGTTCTCTCCTTCGCAGGACTTCCGGATGCTGCCGATCCGGAGTGGCACCATCGAACTTGATGTTTCCGGTAACTTCGAGTTGCTCGCTGCGGCACCCCAATTCGAAAAAGCGATCGCGGTACGTATTGCTTTGAGCTCCGATAAATGCCACGCGGGACAAGATGGGAGCGATCAACCAGGATACTCTCCGATACCCTCGAAGGGACCGGGCGCTGAGTCGCGCATTGACGATCGAGATGGGAATGTTTCGATCTGAGGTTATGCGCAACCAGTTCGGCCAAAGTTCGAGTTCCGCCAAGACCAACAGGTCAGGTTGCACTCGATCGAGAGCTGCTCGTATCGCCCACGTAAAGTCCAGCGGTGCAAATGAGACAATGTGCTTTTGGTACTGCGATCGCGCCAATTCGTACCCGCTGTCCGTGGACGTCGTGATCACGATTTCGACGTCGGGACGTTCTTGTTGCGCTTTGTCGACCAGCGGACGAATCACCTGCAGTTCACCGACGCTGACCGCATGAAACCAGATGCAGGGAGGGAGTCTTGCACTCAACTCATGACGGTTCGAATCACGACGGACCGATCGACGATCAGGGAGTTGCCCCAACAATTTCTGCGGCCAGCCATGGCGATATCGACCTTGTATGACGCATCGCCACAAAATCCACGGGCTTGCGACCGCGAGTAGCAAGGCGTAGATCAGATTCAAAAGAATCGACATGATCATGCGACTGGTGACGAAGAGATGACGCGGTCCTGGACGACACGAAAGGAATCGTGCGAAATCGTAACCGCTCCCCCCCAACCTTCACAGGTCGCTAGTGATCCAGCCGACGTTAACTATCGATAACAGTAAACGGCGTCGGACGAACGGACCAAGAGAGAGTCCTGAACGATCGCGGGGGTCGCCCAGTAGACTTCGTCTTTGTTCCCCGTCTTGAGTTCCGCCAACACTTGAAACTCCGGTCCGGTGGCAAAGACCAGAATGTTCCCCGATTCATTCACTGCGTAAATCTTGTCGCCTGCGACCACGGGGCAACCGGCGATCAATGTTCCGCCGGGGGCTCGTTTCCGATACACCTCTTTCCCCGTCTGTGTTTCGTAGCAAGTGATCGTATTTCCGAAGAAATAGACGTAATCCCCTGCGACCACCGGCGAAGGCATGCCGGCGCCACTCTTGAAGCCAGACCACAAGACCCCTTCACTCTTGGATTGATCCTTGGCTGGTGTCAGATTTCCGACATGGCCCGCTCCAACGGCACCGATCGGTCCTCGGCTTCCGGGGCTGGCAGTCCCGTAATAGACCGCACGGGGATCAGCCACGAGAGAACATGAAAAGGATGTATCCAGGCCTCCAACACGCCAACGTTCGGAACCATCCATTAAATCATACGCGATCACTGAACCAGAGCCAGCGGTGACGACTTCTGTGCGGTCGATGTTTTTCCAAAGGATGGGAGTACTCCACGCGGACCCTTTGTCACGAGTCCCCCTCCAAAGTTCTTGACCATCCGCTGTGCTCATGCAGTACAAGACAGCCGATTCTTCGTTGTACAACTGAACCAGGACCCGGTCGTCGGCCAACAAGACGGAGGATCCGGTTCCGAAATCATTGTTCATCTTTTGTGGCTCGAACGATTTGCTCCATTTCAGCTTGCCCTCGAAATCAAGGGCTGCCAGAACACCTGCCGCACCAAAGAAAGCGTACACGGTGTCCGCCGAGGCTGCCGGAGTCTCCGTTGCAAAGGTGTTGGATGCATGCTTGCCGTAGGCCGGGACCGCTGCGGCGACAGGGGACTGCCACTGAATCTCTCCATTTGCCAGAGACAAGCAGACAACTCGCCACTCGACTGGATCCTTAGGCTTCGCGGCTCGCCCCATCGTGCTCGGATCCGTGACTCCTCCCATCATTCCTTTTGGTTTGCTCGGTGAGGCGCTGACGGCGGTGGTGATGAAGACTTTGTCACCCACAATGATCGGTTGAGACCAACCACTCCCATCGATCGCCGTGCGCCAGGCAGGTGCCGGGGATTCCGGCCAAGACTCCGGCAGCCTGGATTCGGAAGCGACGCTCAAGGCTGCCCCACCTCGAAACTGGGTCCAGTCTTCGGAAAACCCGCTTTTCCCGCACAGGTGGACCGACAAGCCAGCCATCGCCAAAACCCGTACCCAGTTCAAGACTCGCCGCATGTCGTTCACCCTGACCTTCTATCTGATTGGAAACCGCAATGAAGCGGTCGAGAGTTTCTCTCGACCTGGAAAAGTCTAGGCGCTGGTCAAATGACAAACCGAAACGTCCTTCATCGGGACTCTCTCGTTCGCGTGCTCGATTGATGAGGTAGGCCCGCAAGGCTAGAATGCCCGCAGTGTAACCCCGATCCATTCCTTTGGCGCTTCGAGTGCCGCGTTCGAAGAAACTTCACGAGCATGAGCGAGCTGTGCGATTTTGGCCTGATCGGCCTGGCAGTTATGGGCGAAAATCTGGCCCTCAACGTGGAAAGCCGCGGTTATCGCGTGGCTGTCTTCAATCGAACGACCGAAAAGGTCGACGAACTGATTCAAGGGCGAGCCAAAGGCAAGAATTTCGTCGGATGCCATTCGATTGCCGAGCTCGTCAAGAATCTACGTCGGCCTCGGATCGTGATGATGTTGGTCAAAGCTGGTCCTGCAGTGGACGATCTCATCGAGCAGCTCCTGCCTCACTTGGAGCCAGGTGACATTTTGGTTGACGGTGGCAATACCCACTATGTCGACACCGAACGACGCACTCAATACATCGAAAGCAAGGGTCTCCTGTTCGTCGGTTCCGGGGTTTCCGGCGGAGAAGAGGGTGCTCTCAAAGGTCCAAGCCTGATGCCCGGCGGAAGCAAAGCCGCTTGGGAAACGATTCGTCCGATTTTTCAATCGATTGCTGCCAAGGTTGGGCCGAACCACGACATCCCTTGCTGCGAGTGGGTCGGTCCACGCGGTGCCGGGCACTATGTCAAAATGGTGCACAATGGCATCGAGTACGGCGATATGCAGTTGATCTGCGAAGCCTACTTCATGCTCAAGGAAGCCGCCGGCTTGAGCAACAACGAACTCTACGACGTGTTTGCCGATTGGAATCGCGGCGAACTGCAGAGCTATTTGATTGAGATCACCCGCGACATTTTCAGTGCCAAGGACGATCAAGGTGGCGATGGTTACCTGGTCGATAAGATCTTGGACGTGGCTGGTGCCAAGGGGACCGGCAAATGGATGAGCCAGCTGGCATTGGACTTGGGAGTTCCAAGCACACTGGTTACCACAGCCGTTTATGCTCGATGCCTGGCCGCTATGAAGGAAGCTCGCGTTCGCGCCAGCAAGGTACTCCCTGCTCCCGTGACTTCGCACAATCCGGCATTCGGCGCCGCGGTCCAAGCCATGGTTAAGGATCGCAAGGTCTTCGTCGAAGCGGTCCGGCAAGCGCTCTATGCTTCCAAGATTTGCTCCTACGCCCAAGGCTTCGTGCAGCTCCAAGAAGCGAGTCGCGAACACAAGTGGGATTTGAACTACGGCGATTGTGCCTTGCTGTGGCGAGGTGGCTGTATCATCCGTGCTCAGTTCCTCGATCGGATCAAGGAAGCCTTCGATGCTCAGCCGAATCTCGAGAACTTGCTTCTGTACCCGTACTTCACCCAAGCCATCGACAAAGCGCAAGAAGCATGGCGAGCCGTGATCATGGCTGCGAGCCATCTCGGGCTTCCTGTCCCTGCGTTCTCAACCGCGTTGGCTTACTACGACAGCTATCGATTGGCTCGGTTGCCATCCAATTTGCTGCAGGCCCAGCGCGATTACTTCGGGGCTCATACCTACCAACGCGTCGACCGTGAAGGCATATTCCATAGCGAATGGCTGGACCTGCGCCGTCAACCCTCGTGATCTCCCACTCGCGATCCTATCTCGACGTGGTGAGCCGCTCTATCCAACATGGCCCGTGAACTAAAAACGATTCGCAATATCGGTATCATTGCCCACATTGATGCGGGCAAAACGACCGTAACCGAGCAGATGCTCTACATGAGTGGCACCAAGCACCGCGCTGGCGCCGTGGATTCAGGTACGACCGAAACCGATGATGATCCAGAAGAGCAGCAGCGTGGGATCACAATCTTTGCTGCATGCGTGACGTTTCGCTGGAAAGATTGCACGGTCAATTTGCTCGATACCCCCGGCCACGTGGACTTCACGGCGGAAGTCGAGCGTTGCCTGCGAGTGCTCGATGGTGCCGTGGTCGTGTTCAGCGCTCGCGAAGGAGTCGAAGCCCAGAGCGAAACCGTTTGGCGTCAAGCCAATAAATATGGTGTCCCACGTATCGTCTTCATCAACAAGCTCGACCGCGAAGGTGCCGATTTCTATCGCGTCCTCGATGAGATCGCACCGCGGCTGAATGCTGATCCTCTCGCCATCCAGATCCCGGTTGGCCAAGGCCCCAGCCATACCAGCGATCCGTTTCGTGGAATCATCGACTTGGTCGACATGAAGTTCCTGACGTTCAGCACCGAAGATGCGGGACGGACTGTGACTGCATCCGATATCCCGGAGGAACT
>JALOQW010000346.1 GCA_025459275.1 Pirellula sp. | reverse complement strand
ACGCGAAAGTTTTGAGCCGGTCGACCTTTTCCATGCGCACATCGGGGGCATGGACGCATTTGCTCGAGGCCTCAAGATGGCTGCTGAAATGCGCCGTGACGGAGTCCTTTCCGACTTCGTTAAGCAGCGCTATCGAAGTTGGGACACCGGTGTTGGCCACGAAATCGAATCTGGCAAAGCCACCTTCGAATTGCTGGATGCCTACATTACCGCAAAGGGTGAGGTAGCTCCCAACGAAAGCGGTCGCCAGGAAATGCTCGAGAACATTTTCAATCGATACTTGTAACCGAACGCAGCCGGTCCGCTATGCGACCGACTCTTACAGCTTCGCCGGATCCAAGACGACGTATCGAATCTTTTTTCGGTTCCACGTATAGGTTACGTGGAGCCGTCCATCTGAGGATTCGATGATCGCGGGATAGCTATACTCACCTGGTTGGTTCTCTAACACCACGGACGGTAACCAGTTGATACCATCTTTCGATGTTGCCATGTTGAGGGGCGTCCGCTTGCCTCCCCATTCTCCGGGCGTGCCAGGCACATGGTTGTATACGATCACATGCAGACCCGACGCGAGGGTGACTGCATCGATTCCGGAGTTGTTGTTTGGCAAGCTTCCCAATCGCATGTTCGTCCACGTTACTCCCCCATCTTTCGAATCGATTTCGAAGATTCGATCTTGCCTCGTTCTACCGATTGCCCTCAGAGTCTTTGGATCCAATCGAAGAATGCTTGGCTGGATCGCTTGAATGGCAACTCCGTCGTTAAGCGATGGCGTGCGCGACCAAGTGGCCCCCTGATCCTTGGTCCATTCGAAATGAACTTGCCACTTGCTCGGCTCCTCTTCCGTCTCTGTGCTTGTCGGACATAACCAGGTGCCATCTTCCAATTCGATCGGCTTGTTCTTGATAGGACCGAGAATCCCATCGGGCAATCGTTTGGGTGCCGACCATGAGATGCCGCCATCGGAACTGGTCATGACCATGCCCCACCAAGTCTCCGGACTTGGGCCCACCTTGTAAAACAAAACCACTGGTGCACTTTCTCCTGCGCGGGGTCGAGGCTGAAACAACACAGGATTCCAGGTAGGATAACGTTCCGTCGCGGAGATCACACCATTGGCAACTTCGGTTGGAGGTGTCCACGTGCCGTTCACACGACGGGACACCCAAATCCCCACATCGGGATGCTTTTCATGGGTACCACCAAACCAAGCGGCAACCATCGTGCCATTGCAATCGGCGATGGTGGATGCATGGCAACTCGGGAATGAAGCTTGTTCATAAATGAATTCGCGCACCTGAATCGCTGGAGACGACGGAGCCTCTTGTGCGATGGCCGTCGAAACACTCAGGACACAGCCGAGGACCAAAGCGATGGGATGATGATTCATATCGTTGCAATCTCAATGAATGAACGTTGCGGAAGCCAATAGATTCCGAACATTGTAAACGATAACGCGCGACGTGGGCGATCACATCCGGATCACCACGTAATAGAACGCGGTGACGAGTGCGCCTTCGGCTAACTGTTAAACGATACTCCCCGCATTGAACCAATCTAATGTAGTGGATCTTGCCAAAGATCCTTGAGCATCTGGAAGTTTGGCAACTTCCACTACCTTTATCGAACGGTATTGCGTTTAACCGCAATACCGTGCAATGAAAGTGGGATAGGCTTCTAGCCTGTCAACATGTGCTGTTAAGTCGCCGATGCTCGCACTTCATGACGTGTAGTTCGCAGGCAAGATGCCTACGCCACGTGCTTCGTTGAACGGTATCGCGTTTAACCGGTAGTCGTAGGAGCCCGCGTTCGGAGTGCCCGGCCTCAATACCATTGACAGGCTAGAAGCCTATCCCACTTTCGTTGAACGTTATTCGGAGTTGTCAGTCCGTTGGATCCGCATCGAGTTGGACGAAGTGTATCTTTGGGAGCGGGTCTTGACCGTTCAGGGATACCAATCGGCCCAATTCGGAATCGACCATGCCTGCAGTTACCGCATCTTGTATCGACAGTTCCGATGGCACTGGACATCGTTTGGTGATCCACAATTCGGATGCGTTGACCAGTTTCGCAAGCAGCCAGCTTAGACCATCGGTGGTCGTCTTCCAATCATGCGCTGGCTGCCACGCCTCGGGGACGTGCGGCGCATCCGGCGAATAAAACGCACTCGTGCGAACGAGATAGCTCGTGTTCAAAGGACCGTCGATGGCTTGCTGCAATTCGCACCAATCGTATAGCCCCTGCGACTCCGGAAACAATTCGCAAGCGACCTCCCACGTGGCATCCAACAATCGAATGCAACGCCAGTGCATCGCTGCCATATCCAAACCGGGGTACATCGAATGCAGCGTTCGCATCGATTCGATCGTTTCGCCTCCGCCGACCAAGACGAAGATACGTCGGTCTGGCTTCTTGCCCACCAGTCGCCGCATCGACTCAAGAAGGGACGGCCCACCAAATAGAGAGGCCCCTCCCAATTTGACAACGATGTTCTCTCCCATGCTTGCTCGCATCGATTCCGGTACCATGGTGCAATCGCTTACCACAACATTTTCGCCAACCAAGAGTACTATGAAATACCAATTTTCATCGCCTGACGGAAGGGATCGTAACGATCGGTTCCGCACGTTATGGGCCGGCCTAGTGATGGTCCTTGCGCTTCTCGTTGGGGAAAGCGTCCCATGCCACGCACAGGATCCTGCCATACCGATGCAGGATTGGCAGGCGTCGGTCGCGCAACTGGTCCAAAACGCGATGGCGGAAAAGCAACTGTCGGGTTGCGTGATTGGATTTGGATCAGGCCGCGGACTGCAGTGGAGCCAGGCATACGGATTGAGTCGGGTGGAACCCAATGAAGTCCCTATGACCACAGATACCATTTTCGATCTCGCCTCACTCACCAAGCCCATCGCAACCGCGACGAGTGTCGTCCAATGCATCGAGAAAGGAGATATCCAACTGGATCATCCTGTCGCGGACTACTTGCCAGAGTTCGGAAAAAACGGAAAAGAACCGATCACCGTTCGGCAGTTGTTGATCCATACCAGCGGCTTGATTCCCGACAACCCGCTCAGTGACTACGCCCAAGGCCCCGAACATGCATGGCAGAAAATCTGTGAGCTTAAACCTCAGAATGCCCCTGGCGAAGCATTCAAGTACTCGGACGTGAACTTTATCGTGCTCGGGAAACTGATCGAGCAAGTTTCCGGGCAATCCTTCGATCAATTCGTTCAAGAACATACGTTGAAGCCGCTTGGGATGCACGAATCAGGATTCGGCGTAGCCCAGGACCAACTCGATCGCTGTGCCCCGACAGAACGGAGAAACGGAGAATGGATCGTTGGCCAGGTCCACGATCCTCGGGCTCATGCCTTAGGGGGTGTTGCGGGACATGCAGGGCTGTTCTCCACGCTGAAGGATTTGTCTCGTTATGCAGAAGCATGCTTGAATCAAGGAGTCCATCGATCTCCAGATCAGCAAGCTGGGAACTGGATGCAACCTGAATCGATTCAACTCATGACGGCACCGAATCAGGTTCCAGGCGGAGTGCGAGGATTAGGATGGGATATCCAATCTCCTTACTCGTCGAATCGCGGCGATCGAATGAGTGCTCGCGCGTTCGGACATGGAGGCTTTACAGGAACGGTCCTATGGATCGATCCAGAACTCGATTTCTATTTCATTTTTCTGAGCAGTCGATTGCATCCGACCGGCAAAGGCTCCGTCAACAAACTGGCAGGTCAAATCGCCAACGTCCTTGTCTCGGCGGCCAATGAGATCAAGCAACATGGAGCTTCAAGGCCTGCAGTGCGACTCGGTATCGATGTGTTACAAGCCACTGGCTTTGAGCCTCTCCAAGGAAAACGAGTTGGCTTGATCACGAATCACACGGGCGTCGATTCGACAGGCCGCTCAACCGTTGAAATTCTTAGCGAGGCACCTGAGGTTACCCTCGCCGCAATCTTCAGTCCCGAACATGGCTTCTTCGGTAACTTGGATGAAGCTCGCATCGCGGATGGGGTGGATCGCAAGACAGGTTTAAGGATTTTCAGTTTGTATGGCCAGACGAAACGCCCCACAGCACAAATGCTGGAAGGGATCGATGTCCTGGTCTTCGATATCCAGGACATTGGGACTCGCTTTTACACCTACATCTCGACGATGGGGGAAGCGATGAGTGCGGCAGCGGAGCATGGCTGCTCGTTCGTTGTTCTGGATCGACCGAATCCGATCAATGGCATAGATGTCTACGGACCGATGCTCGATCCGGGTATCGAGTCGTTTGTCGGCTACCACACTCTTCCGATTCGGCATGGAATGACCGTCGGTGAGTTGGCGGGGATGCTGCGAGACGAACGCAAGTGGGAACTCGAACTCACAGTCGTCCCGTGCCAGCATTGGAATCGATCGGAGTATTGGGATAGTACCGGGCTGACATGGATCAACCCGTCCCCCAATATGCGTAGTCTTCGCCAAGCCTTTCTGTACCCGGGTATCGGGATCCTTGAAACCACCAATGTTTCGGTAGGGCGTGGTACAGACACTCCGTTCGAGTGGATAGGTTCCCCTTGGATCGATGGAATGCGACTAGCACAGGAGCTCAATCACTATCGACTGCCCGGAGTATCGTTCGTCCCTCGGACCATGATTCCTTCGAACAGCAAGTTCGCTGGAGCCACGTGCCATGGAGTCGAAGTGATCGTGACAGACCGATCTCGCTGCAACCCGGTTCATGTCGGCCTTGCGATTGCGATCTCCTTGCGGCGCTTGCATCCCGAGGAGTGGGATACTCGATCGCTTCCGCGATTGTTGGGGAATCAGGCAGTGTTCGATGCCATCGTTGCGGATGATTTGACCGTCGCAGAAGACTCCCGAGTCCACGCAGGCGTCCAGGAATTCCTTACTCGACGTGCTCGTTATCTGCTCTATCCGTGATCATTCCTCCATGCCAGGTAATCGAGGCTGAGTTTCGTTCCGACGTGCGGTGCATCGGGTTGGAATAGGATCGCGACGCTTGCGACTGCCATGCTTTTCGTAAACTCGCTGTGCCGTCGCAATGGCGGCTTCGGACTGTCGAATGGTGTAGATTCGATCTTTGGCCAAGGAGACCGCCGCTCGATGTTCGACGATGGGAGCCGGATAATCGATATCGATCCGACAGCGATA
>JALOQW010000345.1 GCA_025459275.1 Pirellula sp. | reverse complement strand
GATTCTCCCATTCACGGTTCGGCGATGTTGATGATGAATTCGGGTCGGATCCAAAGTGGACATCCATCGATGGGCGCTTGGGTCAACTATGGCTTGGGGACCGTGAACGAGAATCTACCGGGCTTCGTTGTAATGCTGGATCCAACCGGAGGTCCGATTTCCGGAGCCAAGAACTGGACGAGTGGATACATGCCGGCCAGTTACCAAGGGACCATTTTCCGAACCCAAGGGACGCCGATTCTAGATCTTAAAGCTCGGCAGGGGGTGACTCGTTCGCAACAACGAACCATTCTGGACGCGCTTCAAGAACAAAACATGGAGCATGCAGCCGCTCGGGGCAATCGTTCCGAACTGATCTCCCGGATTTCCAGTTATGAACTTGCTTTCAAGATGCAGGAACACGCCCCGGAAGCCGTGGATGTCCATCAAGAATCGGCGGAAACGCATGCTTTGTATGGAATCGATCAAGAGAGAACTCGAGATTTTGGAACCAAGTGCCTTTTGGCGCGGCGGCTTGTAGAGCGAGGGGTGCGATTCATACAGATATATTCAGGCGGGGCCCACAACGATGACAACTGGGACGCTCACTCGGACCTCAAGAAAAATCATGACTTCCATGCGGGTAACACGGACAAGCCGATCGCAGGCCTGCTCGAAGACCTGAAGCGTCGCGGGTTGCTGCAGGATACCTTGATCATCTGGGGTGGAGAGTTCGGTCGTCAACCGACCGCGGAGTATGCTGAAGGTACTGGCCGGGATCACAACTCATATGGTTTTACGATGTGGATGGCAGGAGGGGGAATCCGAGGCGGGACGAGCGTCGGCGCGACCGACGAACTCGGAGCGGCCGCCGTCGAGAAGCCATTTCATGTGAAGAACCTGCATGCGACCGTGCTCCATCAGCTAGGTATCGATCCCAATCGGCTATCCTACTTCCATTCTGGCCTCGACCAGAAGCTTGTAGGGGTCGAACCCATTGAACCTATCCACGAAATCATCCTCTGATCCGGACAGTAGAGACTGGTCGTAACAAACGGCGCTTCGGCGCACCTAGTTGCCCATACTCTGCAAATACAAAATCCGGGTTTCCCCCGTACCCCAACTTCCAGTTGGATTCGTCTATCCTGATTGCGTTGCCATCCTCGATCAGGTAAAGATAGGGTTTGTGCAGGAATCGCTCGATTTACGTCGCACAATCTCATGTACCAGACGATCAAGCAGTTTCGAAATCAAATTCTAGGATTGCTTTGGAGCATCCAGACGGCGAATACTTCGGCGAGTGTGTTTCCAACTCGTTCGGAGAGTTTCGCTGAGTGGCAATCAGAGACCTCGCATGGGAAGTCCCTGTGGTTTCGACCTGGAGTGGAGGAGACCATTCCGGCGCTGCCTTATGCCGGAAACTGGGAGGCTGTCCAACAAGCCTTGGATTCCTTTCCGTCGCATTTGCGATCCGTTTATTTGGACGACATAGATCGCGAGTGGCAAATCCGTTCTCCTGATGAACGAGTCTTCGAATTGGAGAACGGACGAGCGCTGACCAATCTTGGTATCGTGCTGACCCCCGACAATGTCCAGATCAACGATTTGAGCGGTGGTAGCATCTATGGGCTCACGAAACACAAAACAAATTTTCAGGTTCGCACACTTCCTCCTCTCAAAAAACTGCGGGGAAGAGTACTTCTCCTTGCGAGTGGCCTTGGACAGAGAAATTTCTATCATTGGACCGCTGAGATGATGCCGAGGATTCGGCTGGTCCGAGATGCTGGGATCGACTTCGACCATATTTTGATTCCCAAACGGCACCATTATCATCGCGAGTCCTTGTTGTTGCTTGGTATTTCTCCAGACAAGATTGTCGGCATCGGCAAGTACGCCCACATTCAAGCCGAAGCGCTGATTGCCACAAGCAAGATTCGTCAAGAACTCAGTTCCACCAACGTACGCTTTCTCCACGACTCGATGGCCGGACAAGCCTGGTCCAAAACGAGCGATCCGAATCGGATGCGGATCTACATTGCTCGAAGAACCAATGGATGGCGATCGGTTGTCAACGAGCGAGAGCTGATCAACGCCATCACTCCTCTTGGCTTCCGGCCCGTGTTTCTCGAAGACCTGACTTACAAACAACAGATTCAGCTCTTCCAGCAATCTGAGTTTGTGATCGGTCCCCATGGATCAGGACTCGTCAATTTGGCCTATTGCAATTCAGGAACGCGAGTCATTGAGATCGGGACACCGGTACGTCCGAATGTCCTCTTTCACATCATTGCTTATCATCGCGGGCTCATTTATCGGAATTTCTTTGGAACTGCGGTCAAGGCACGAAATGACGAGTCCCACATAGACGTCGACGTTGCAGATTTACTCTCTACACTGCACGAACTGCAGGAATCAACATGATTCAAGCGTTCGTCTCGGATGACGATCTTCGTGACCGCGTCGATCTGAGGTGCACTACTCTTCTTTCAAGCCCAAGCGAGAAAGCCACTTGCCTTTTCGTCCAGCCGCTCTCTCTGCGGCTCCTCCGGGGTCCTTTTCGTTGGTCGCATCGGTTTGCATATTCTCGAGATCTCGGAGTTTCTCCTGTAGCTCCAAACGCTCGCGTGCGATTTTGGCTCTCTCCAGCGACATGTCGATTTCAAATTGTCGCTGCTTTTGCTCCCAATCGGCTTGAAGTTCCTTCAGCTTGATGCGCTCTGCGATGACAAGAGCGTCGCTGTCGATGGTCTGGGCTAATGCTGCCGCGCCGATGGCCAGGCCATCTTGCGAAATGGACTGTTGTTCCAAGAGATTTCGAAGTTCCTGAATCTCGGCATCTTTCTTTTCGAGTTCCTCGGAGGTCTCTTGAATCACCTTTTCCATGGCGAGGAGTTCTTCGGCTCGTGTCTCCGATGCTTCCTCGGATTCCGCCTCGAGTTGTTCCAGCAGCGCTTGCTTTCGTTCCTCCCAGGACATGGCCTGAGACCGCTCTCGTTGGTCTGGGCCTTTTATGCGGGCGATCTTGGCACTGAGTTCATCTGCCTGCATTCGAAATTCGACAGCTTCGGCACGGGCTCTGGTCAGTTGAACATGGAGCTGATCGACTTCGTTGCGAAGGTCTTCCGTCTCGTTACGAAGCTCTTCGACCTCGGCATTGTCTTGCGGCTCGACCGATCTGGCTTGCTTGAGTTCATCTCGAAGTTCATCGATCTGCTGGCGAAGGCCCTCAAGTTCTTGCTCGGAATGGCTAGGTGTCTCACGGGCGGTCTTGAGTTCATTGCCAAGGAAGTCGACCTGTCCTTTCAGTTGCTCGATTTCGAGGCGAGACTGTTCGAGATCGTGACGGACTTGCTCGGCTTTGCGGCGAGCCTGGTCCGATTGCGTGCTCGCTTGGTCTCGCTCTTTCTCAAGCCCTTCGATTTCCTGTCGCGACTTTTCGAGTTCCTTCTTTGATCGCTCGAACTCTAGTCGAAGCTGTTCGAGTTCGTGACGCGTCTGCCTCAGGTCACGTTGCGATTGCTCGAGGTCTCGCTGTGTTTGATCGACCAGGCTTTGGGATTGCTGAAGCGTTTGGCGGGCCTGTTCCAGTTCCTGCTGCAGTTCTAGTTCCCGAGCCGTTGGCAGATTGGGGTCAGGTCGATTTTTGGCTTCTTCTTCGGCCTTCTGTTCCTGTTCCTCCACGTAATCCACCAAAGCGTCGAACTCGGAACGAGCCGTCAGCAAATCCTCGGCAAGTCGAATATTCTCTTCGTTCGATTCGAGCAGTCGATTTTCAAGTTCCAAAATCCGTTCGTTGACTTGGATGGATTCCGCCTCAGCGATCCGCAATTCGGCTGCGTCCACAGCTTGCTGCAAATCAGAGCGCATGACTTCGATGTCCGCGCGTTCACGCTCGAGATTACGGCAGGCGGCTAAGATCTCGCTGATTTTCGCGTTGATGGTGGCGACGAAGGTACGATGGGCGATATCGCTCCATTCGGACTCGCCGGCTGTGGGCGATTTGGAGCCGACACCAGATTTCAACGCCGAAGCCGTGAGGGTTAATGGTTCGGTGGAACGTTTCGGTATGCTTGAGCGAGACGTGGAAGGGGGCTCGACGCCGGCCGGAAGTTCCTTTCCTGGCGCATCCGAAGCCCTAGACTTCGACAACATTCGAAGTCTCGCGATCGCGGTGTCACGATCTGTTTTCGGATTTTCATCATTACCTTGCGTCATTGGAACCCTACGCTCCCTTGGGTAGCTTCTCCTATGGGAACGAATAGGTTATTTTCCAGTGACAAGAACCCCTTTTCGGATGAGGAGTTGGTTTCGGACGATACGTTCCAACGACCCTTTCGATTTTTCCAGGTTTAGCGATTGTACTGAGCGAACGATGTCAAAAGGTAAGGCAAATTCCGACGAAGAGACTCCGACCTTCGAAAACGCCATGTCGGACCTAGAAGCGATTGTCCGAAAGCTAGAAACCGGAACGCAGCCTCTCGACCAGATGCTGACGGAGTACGCAAGAGCCGTTGAGCTCGTTCAACATTGCCACAAGCATCTGAACTCAGCCCGTCGACGGATATCCGAGCTCGAGAGTGTACGGAGCGACGGCACTGCGGTTGTACATGATTGGGATGACTCGGCTCCCGTCGTGCGCGAGTCGACGACCCCTCCCGCTCGGCGCCGTAAATCGTGACGATGATGTCATCGAAGAGCGACGGCTACTTTCGAATCTCGAAAGAAGCGCTGCTGTGACCGTATTTGCCACCTTTCTTATCGTGGATGGTCAAGCGAAGCTCATAATTCCCCGCCGGGATCTGCTGGGGCATGTAGATGCGATACACCATAAAGTAATCGCGTCGGTGATTTAGGCAAACTTCTGGTTCCATGGGTAGATCTTGATCCGCCACGAGTCGGCCTTGCAAGTCGCGGATTTCATAGCTGCCCTGCAATTGGGTTTCGAACCCAGACTTGACTTTTTCAGCGGACACATTGTCCACTTCGCAATACAACAACACATCCTGGTCTGGACTGAACTGGTACCTGCCGAAGCGTTGGTACATGCCGTAACCATCCACTTGCGTGCAGAAGGCGACGGATCGCACTTCCAGATTGCTGACGGCTGCGAGATGTGAGGTCGCCTCGCGCTGGCTCATCATGACGGAGCTCCAATGTCGGGCTCGCGATGGATTGGCATCAGGATTACTTGCTTC
>JALOQW010000344.1 GCA_025459275.1 Pirellula sp. | reverse complement strand
AAAAGAAGGTCCTATCGAAGGCGGTCAACAGCGACGGTCAAGGCGCTCGCTTCCTCAATTTTCGTTGAAGAGATCGGCGGTGAATGCCTAAGCGGCGAGCGGCTTCGGAGATGTTGTTGTTGCAATCCGCCAGTACCCGATGAATGTGTTCCCATTCCGCCTGAGCCAAGGTTGGGACAGGGATCTCGTCGTCCGTTTCCGGCATGTCGACCTCCGCACCGCCACGCTTGAACGCATTGAGAATGTCATCGACATCCGCCGGTTTAGGCAAGAAATTGACCGCCCCCAGTTTGATCGCATCAATCGCGGTCGCGATGCTTCCGAACCCTGACAAGATCAGTACTTGAACATCCGGTTTGATCTGCTTAAGGTCTCCGATCAGGCTGACCCCAGGGCGGCCCGGCATTCGAAGATCCACCACCGCAAGATCGGTTGGGTCCCGGCGGAAAACGTTGACCGCTTCATCGCATGTACCGGCAACTTCGACACGAAAACCACGCTCTTGAAACGCCTCCGCCAATCGGTCCCTGAGGATGACACTGTCATCAACCAGCATGATGCTGTTGAATTGCAAAGGGAAATCAGACGACATGGAGTTTGGAGTCAAAGGAGGAAATGAGCTGGGTTGGTTGTTCCCGTCACTAGTTTAGCCAGATTTCGCGTCGCCAGGGATTGCCACCGGCTGATGATGAGATTCGTAGAGACTCCTCAGACCGACCATTTCCATCTGAATGCCGGTTAGGCCATGGGTACGAATCCATTCAAGGTACTGATCCATCGTGCCGGGCAAATCAACCAACAACTCCCGATCCGTCATCATCAGGCACTTTGCCCCCGTGGGTAACTCCTGTGGATCGATGCGACGAGGCGAGATGGCCTTCATTCGATGGATCTGCCGAATGGACGCAACCCGTCCCGTGTGGACTACGCTTCCCTGCCTCAAGATGGCTACGTCATCGCATAGCTCTTCGATTTCGCTGAGGATATGGGAGCAGAACGCAAAGGTCGACCCCTCGTTGCGGGTCTCCCGAACCAGTTCGAGTACCACACTCCGAACCGATGGATCCAGATTGGCGGTCGGCTCATCGAGGATCATCAAAGGGCTAGGACAACCCATCACGCAAGCGATAGCAAGCTTCTGTCGCATCCCCGTCGACATAAAGGCAACCCGACGCGACAGATCCAAATCCAGCCGCTTGGAGATCTGAATCGCCCGCGCGAGGTTGCCGTTCGGATGAATCGAGGTAAAAAAGTCCAAGCAATCCCTGCCTCGCATCAAGCGAAACAACTTGGACTCTGCCGGTAAATAACCAACCCGTCGCCGCACTTCCAAACTCTGGTGGATGCAGTCGAAGCCATGGATCCTCGCCCTTCCGCTCGTGGGTTTCAGAAACCCCAAAACGCACCGAATAAGAGTGGTCTTGCCAGCTCCGTTTGGACCCAACAAGCCAAAAACAGAGCCCTCAGGAATCGAAAGGGAGCACTGATTGAGGGCAGCGAAACGGCCGTAACGCTTCGTCAAACCTTCGACTTGTAAAATATTGGACGACAATGGCGCCTTCATTCAGATATCATTTTTCGTGGGTTGCTTTGTGGGATAGTAGGAGTCCGAAGCCATTTTGTCCACTCAATCCGAGGATTTCGGCCAATCTCCATTTCCCTCGCATAAATCGCATGTTTATGGAACAATATTTGTTGCATAGTAGCTAAAGCGATTCGTGATCAATGCGTCGTAGGAAATGTGGGCCATGGATGGGAGCGACACTGGAGATTCGAGTTTCAAGAAAGGGTGTTTCGATGTTGCTGTCGAAGCGTTGGAAAGTGTGGCTGCTGGGAACAATCATGGCTGTGGGCAGTTTCGCTGCGATGTGCGAAACCGCAGACGCCGATGGTCGACGGGGACGGACCGTGGTTAACCGAGGGAATGTGGGTAACCGAGGTGCGATCGTAACCCGTAACGGATTCCGATACGGCGGCGCATACCGCCCGATCGTCGTTCCGAATGCATACTACTTCTATGGTTACAACCCGTACTGGGGTGGCTTCTATCCGTCATACAACTACTTCCCCTACTATGGCGGCGTGTATCGACGCTCAGTTCCTGGGGTCGGCATCGGGGTCGGCGGATGGCCTAATGGCCCATCCTTCGGCGGAGTGGGATCGTTCCCATCAGGGCCCTCCTTTGGCGGTGGGGGCAGCTTCAGGATAGGCCGCTAAAAAAAGAAGTCAGCGTCACAAAATAAGGACAGGGATTACGCTCGCAAAATCATCGGTCCAGACCTTCAGGCCTGGCCGAGTAGCCGGGGGACTCCAGTCCTTGCGATTCTCGAATTCACTCGAAATCGTTGGGTCGGCAATCAGTACGATCCAACTGGAACCGCTGCGTCCATTCTCAGCATCTCCATGGACGTCTACGCGGACGAACGCGGAAACTCCCATCGCTTCCGCAGCATTCGCCAACACAGGCGTCAAGTCGACATAACGGTTCGATGTATGAAAGGCAAGCACACCGTCCGACCGAAGGCAACGGAACCATCCTTCGATCGCCTCGCGCGTGATTAAATGCAGCGGTATCGCGTCGGAGGAGAAAGCATCGATCACAATCACGTCGAACGTATCAGTCGCCTTCGACATCATGACGCGCGCATCTCCGATCCTGACTTCAAGCGAACCTCCTCTCTGCAAACAATCCGAGACATAGGTGAAGTACTTGGGGTTTCTGGCGATGGCTTCCACCATAGCATCAATCTCAAAGAACGTGATGGGTCGATTCGGTTGACCATAGGCAGCTATCGAGCCCGTTCCGAGACCGATGGCGGCAATGCTGAACCCATCCTTCGTCTGAGCCATGATATCCATCACATCACCAAGCGGCCCGTCCTTGTGGTAATAGCTTCGGGCCTCGTATCGATCCGACGGCTCCGTAAACCATTGCTCGCCATGCAAGATGCCGCCATGAACCAAAGTGTGTTTTTGGCCGTCGTTGTGAAACTCGCGGACCGTCAATACTCCGAAGAAAGAACGCTCACGAAGCAGTATGTTGGATGACAGGTTGATGCAGACTCCCACGACCAACGCCGCTCCCAAGGCCGCTGCTTGAAACCTGGGACGCCCGATCAGCAACAAAGCAGGAGTCAATGGGATGGCGAACTCGACCCACTTCTCAACCTGGTCGGTTGTCCATCCGAGTCGCGTGGCCACCGATTCCAGGTCCCAAATTTGCCAACGAACAGACTGGTACACATACTTTGAAAGTGCGGCAGCACTGAGCACGGTCATGATCAACAATACCGATTGCTGCCAAATCAGCGGAAAGGTTGGCTTCACTCGCTCCGAGTCCCCTTGCTTCTGCATCCCCGGCAGCAACAGTAGAGAAGCCACGAGAGCTAATGGATACTCAGCGAATCCTGAAAATAGGATCGGAGCGACTACCGCATTGAAGATACCACCCAACGCACCTCCGAATGCAATGGCGATATAAAAACTTGTCAGATGCGAAGTCTCAGGTCGAGATTCGTACAATCTGCGATGCAATGCCCAACAGGTACTTAGCAGTGCGACCATGTGGACGGTAAGCACCCACAAGATTTGTCCATGAAACTCTGCCGCCCACGTGAATGCCGCCGCGAGAATCGCAATGGGGGCAATCCATTTCATGCTGCGATGTAACCAGATGCCATAATCAGAAAAACTGACGGTCCAACTGAGAAGATAGATCGCAAGTGGAACCGTCCACAACATTGGCATGGCAGCAATGTCGGTGGTCATATGGTTGGTCACGCCCAGCAGCAAACTTGACGGGACAAAACTCAACGCAACCCAAACCAATGCGCGGAGGAATGGGAATCGACCGGATCTTTCCCCTGTGGCTTCCTCGGGATCACCATCCCCCAAGACTTCTGTAGGCTTGATCTCATTCAGGTGTCGCCAACAAATCAGGGCGACGATGCACAGCAAGAGAGAATACACGATCCATGCGATGCTCCATAACTGCCGTTGCGTCGTGAGGGTCAAGTTAGGTTCGAGCAAAAAGGGATAACTGATCAATCCAATCATGCTTCCCGCATTGCTGGCGATGTAGAGCGGGTACGGGTTCGAAGCGAGCCGATGCGTCGTTGCTCCAAACCATGCTTGCACGAGAGGTGCCGTTGTCGCTAGCACAAAGGCCGGCGCCCCAACGGCTAACGTGAGGGTAACGAATACCCAATAGGCATGATATCCATCCGAGGGAACGTTGCTCGTCATGAACTCGGGAAGCGCCAACGGGAGCGCAATAATCGAAAGAACAACGATCGTCCCGTGAAGCAATAACTGCGGCTTCATTTCCAAGGACTTGGTCAGCCAATGGACATAGACATAAC
This sequence comes from Pirellula sp., assembly GCA_025459275.1. Taxonomy (GTDB): domain Bacteria; phylum Planctomycetota; class Planctomycetia; order Pirellulales; family Pirellulaceae; genus JBKCUI01. The sequence goes on along the minus strand of JALOQW010000344.1, from coordinate 1,444 downwards.
CGGCCAGCAATACTATCTGGAAGAAGAGCAGGCATGTCGTCCAAACAGCCGGAGCGCTCCCAAGCCAAGGCGCGAGGAGCTTTCCAATCATAGGTTGAAGCGCGAACATATTGGCCGCACCTATCGCCATGGTCAGCGATGCAAAGCAGACCATTACCCCATGCAACCGAGTGTCCTGTCTCAATTCCACAGTGCAACCTCGTCCATTGCGCAACCTCCCCATACCGCAAGTTCACCAGCAGTGCAACTTCACCAGCAGCGCAACTGCGCCGCGCTTACGCAACACATCCTAGTGATGCGTAGTGTTTGAAAATTGCTACATGCGCCCCGGCCGGCCTCGCTGAAGCAACTCAGCCGCCGATATCGAATGCATAGATCAGTTCTTGATCTCGGATGAAAAGCGTTTTGTTGGCGATGATGGGATGTGCCCAAATCGCACCCCGGCCACGATCGGTCGACGTTTGCTCTGGAAGTTTGACTTGCCCGAGCTCCTCCCAGCCTTCTCTCGAAGGCTTCACAAGGTAACAGATCCCATCGGAATCGTCATAGCAATACAGCAATCCATCTGCCATAGCGATCGACCCCGATCGTCCATTGCCAACTTTCTTGGACCACAGTACCTGTCCCGTCTTCCAGTCTTGGGCCATCCATACGCCGCGAAGTGCGTTTGTGAATCCAAAGATTGCACCATCGTGAAAGACATACCCTCCGTGATGGTTACTGGAGTGATAGATCTCATTGCCTCGTACAATTGGCGTTGGAATCACGGCGACGCGATTCCCCGTTTTGGGGCTCGTGAACTGGAGCTCTCCCGTTTCCGCGTGGAAAGCGACGAGCCCAGGTTTGCAAGCGGTAATGTAGATCGGAACGCCACCGATGGTCGCCTTCATGATCGAGACATACTCAGCACCGTCGCCGAATCCCTTGGATGTCCAAACTCGTTCACCACTCTTCTTATCGAAGGCCACCATGAAATTCTCGCCCCCAGGGGTTCCGACGACACGATTGCCATCGATCAAAACGGATTCGCTGTAACCCCATTGTGGGACCTTGCCGCCCAAGTCCTTGACAAAGTTCACGCTCCAAACCTTGGCACCGGTGTCGGCTTGGAGACAAGCCAATTCACCAAGGTCGCTCAGGAAGTAGACCAGGTTCCCATCGACAACAGGACTTCCTCGCGGCCCTCCACCCCATTCGGTCAGGTAATCATCCTTCTTGGTACCACGGTCGATGCGTTGTACCCACAGTTCTTTTCCTGTGGAGGAATCCAAGCAAATGGCCACACAATCGTCACCTCGCTGCCCCATCGTGAACAGCCGACCGTTGCTGGTGCTGACCGTGGAATAGCCTAATCCAGCATTCTTGTAATTCCACTTGAGATTCGGACCACCTTCTGGCCATGTCTTCAGGCGGCCCTGAGGGGCTGCTTGCCCGTCACGAGCGG
>JALOQW010000046.1 GCA_025459275.1 Pirellula sp. | reverse complement strand
AGATCGAACAACTTCAATCGGCACTTGATGAATTGGTCGCGGAGTATGAGTCAAAACAAGATGAGACGCGAGCAGAGAACGCCGATCAACGTGCAGTCTGGACAACAACTTTCGCGACCCGAAAGAGACTCGTCGGCAATCTAAACCTGGTCATCGAAGACTCACGTTATCCAACCCCAGGTCATCCTGGCGCTCCTCCGGTAAAGCCCGCAGAACCCAATCGCGACTCGATCAAAGTCGATGAGTATGAAACGAAAAAGGAAAAGCGAGGCGATAAGACGGTCGAGGTGAAGGAACGCAAGAGCCAAAGAGAAATCGAGCGAGAGAAGGATCAGAAGTTCTTTGCTTGGCAACAGCGGTATGCGGTGGAAAAACCGATCTACGATCAAAAAATCGCCACGTATCGAAGGGAATTGCAGGCTTGGACCGACCTCGACAACATGCGAAGGAAGGAACTCTTTGATCTCTATATCGAGCTGACAACGCGAATCGATCGAATCGATCAGGAGAAGAAGGCTGCCGATCAGTCGAAGAAGGAAACCATGGAGGAGATCGATCGAATGGGAGATTCCATAAAAGAACTTCGTGACAAGGTTCGTACTTGGAAACTACTGGAAGAGGGAGTACGGCGAGGAGAGCACGATTACTTCCTTCGAGCCGGCATGCGGGAAGGGATCGATCCACAACGCGAACTGCAAACCATCCTCCGATGGATACGAACTCACCCGTGAGACGCGTGCAATTCGAAAAGCAGAACCGTGCAAGCCGTTCGGTGAGTCTTGGTACTTGCTGTGCTTTGTCGGTTGCCTTCACCGGGAAGCTTGCGCTGCTCCGCTAGAATAGGTGCCCATTGGGCGCGAGCCTTCCAGTGGCGCTTTGCCCTTTCATTGAAATTCATCAACGCCCGCGACTTAGAAAAATCAGGTCGTACGCTTGATCATGGATGACCCACCCATGCCGTTGAGCTTCTTCGAAGACGCGGCGCGTTTCTTCCGGAGTTTGTTGGAATGATTCCTTGAAATCGAGCAGGATGGCGTCGTAGCGAAGAATGGGACTGGCGAGCTCCGGATCCAATTGCTGAAGCGCATCGTATCGCTGCCAGAACTGTCCCACCGTTTCTAAATCAGCCGCCCCAACGCAGTGGGCGGCAATCCGGCCGGTGGCTAAGACTCGCACTCGGTTCCACTCAGGAAAGGCTGTCTCTTCCTGTTCGTCCCCCATGGTGCGCAGTGATCGAATCCATGCTTCGATGCGCACGGCATCTTCTCCGGTATGCGTTCGATTCCAACGTTGTTGGATTCCATAAGTCCTGGCTCGAACATCCAAAAGCGAATCGTTGCTCCAGGGCATCTGCCCTACAAAGATGGAAAGAACCCATCCCACGGCTAGCATGCCGCATGCCCTGGCTAACGCTTCTTCCGAGGTTACCGACGGCTCGGAGGACTTCCCGATCGCATCCACGAACAAGACCGGGATCAAGCAGCTCGTGTACTGAAATGCGATACTTTGGGCTGGCATGTGCTCCCAGACCATGAGCACCAGCAGAGGAGGAACCACCGACCACCACGCACCCAATCTCTTGCTTCGACCAACCACGACGAATGGTCCAAGCAACATACAGGCAAATGCTAGATTGCGTGGTCTCAACAGCAGCCCCCAGAATTCTTGAGGACGCATCAAAGGCGACACTGCGATCTCGAGCGGATTGTTACCCAGCCTCGCGAAACGCCCTGTCTGGAACGGGGCCAATCCACTGAACTGGTAGACGCATGCAAACGAGATCACTGCAATGCTGGCTATGATGGCCCATGCTACCGAGGTCATCCGCTGAAAAGGGTCCTGCTCCCAATAACTCCGAATTCCTTCGGCGCATGCGTAACATGCGATCACAACCAAGACCCCTTCTTCAAAGGAAGCGGCGAGAATCAACCAGGGAATGGCTAGCCACGATCGCTTGGATAGGTAGGCGAGATACGCAGCCAGCATGCATGGAATGGCCAATGTGATAGGATGCCAACCATAGGTGTATGCCAAGTTCATTTGGCCAATCACTGGAAAGATCAACCAAGCCATACCCCAGCAGCATGCAGCTCCGGCAGCATGGCCTTGTTTCCTCGCGATCCAAGCCACAAGTCCCGCAGAACCTGACAAGCATGCCGCCTGCAGCATGAAGATCATCTCGACGCTGGGGAACCATTTCCACAGAGGAACCAAAAGCGCGAGCCCGGGATTGAAGTGATCCCAAAAAGGAGGCAGCACGGGGGACTCCAACAAGAATCCTCGACCACTGGCGGTATTGCTGATCCGTTGCGTGAAGTGTCCGAAGTCATTGAAGCCCAATTGGAAGTCGCGATAGTAACGAACCGATTGCCAGTACCACCAACCTCCGCATGCGATGATCAGCAAAATCAAGATGCTGCAACCTAACCACCATGGGAGATTCCATTGGGGCGACAGCGAGCGACAACTCAACCTCACACCGACCCCGGTCCAAATCGCAAACCACACCGGCTCCCACCATCCAGGCTGAGGAGCGCTGAAACCGTAGATGCGCAAGACCAGCCCTAGCAGTGGCAACGAGGATAAAATCCAAGTGCCAACCACGATCGATGAGCTTTCGACGGGTTGCTTGCCCGCGAAGAGCATCCAGCCAACGCAGACCAAAACGCCCCCCAATGCCATCATGGCCGATGCCGGAGCCGCAAAAAGTTCGTAAGGAGGCGTGACTAACGGGAGGGTGGAGTAATCAAAAACGAGCTGTGTTCGGGAGGCGATGGCCGTACCGCAAGCCAGCCATAGACAGATTGCAACCCCAAGGAAAATCTTCGTCGATGAGCTCATGAATTCCATGATAACCCTCATCGTCGAACGTCGCGATTGCAGTACACTACGTTCCATGACGATTTGTTTTTGAAGAACCCGCTTTTTCTCGAGCCGCCAACGCATTCATGGACGAGACTCCCACCAACACGACTCCTGCAGCCCCAGCCACGCCCGAGTGGAAACCCCTATCCGCCAAACAGCGGCGCGTGCTGGGTACCTTGATGGAGAAATCCAAAACGACTCCCGACGCTTACCCGATGTCCTTCAGTGGATTGATGACCGGTTGCAATCAAAAGAGCAATCGCGCACCGATCACGAACTACACCGCAGAGCAAGTTGAAACCATTGTCGACGAGCTGAGAAGCCTCGGTGCAGTCTTCATCATCCAAGGGAGTGGACGAGTCACCAAAGTCCGGCATAACGCCTACGCATGGCTCGGGATCCAAAAAGTTGAGGGAGCGATCATGACCGAATTGCTTTTAAGAGGAGAGCAAACGCTCGGTGAACTGCGAACGCGTGCCTCGCGCATGGAGCCAATCCCGGATTTGGACGATTTACGAAAGATTGTGGATGCGTTGAAGCAACGAGACTTGATCGTCGAGCTTTCGCCACCGGGTCGAGGCCAAATCGTATCGCACAATTTGTACCCGGAGTGGGAACTGGAATCGGTTCGCAAGCATGTTGCAGCTGGCGTGCCCTCCGCTCTGCCCGATTCAGAGCACGGTTCATCTACAAGTTCCTCCTCTGCAAGCTCCACCTCGACCAACGCTTCGTTCGTAAGCGCTGTGGCACGCCACGATACCTCGGGCTTGCAAGAAGAGCTTCGAGCGCTTCGTGAATCTCTGCAGGCGCTCTCCGCTCGTGTGGAACGTATTGAGTCCGAACTCGGGCTCTAGACCAGCCAACGGATGCCTGCGACATGAAGCGGATTGGAATCGTAGGGGCGGGGATCAGCGGTCTCACCGCTGCATGGTATGTTCACCGAATGCTGCCTGATGCGCAGCTCGAACTGTTCGAAGCCAGCGATCGCATCGGAGGAGTCATCCAAACGGTCAACGATCCTTATTTGATCGAATGCGGCGCCGATAACTTTGCCACTCTCATTCCCGACGCGCTCCAATTGGTGCGCGAGATGGGGTTGGAATCGGAATTCATCACCCCCCAGAAGAACTTTCGCATTGCCCAGGTTGTTTGCCGCGGCAGATTGGTACCCATTCCGAATGGCTTCTCGTTGATGCAGCCGACGCGCATGGGATCGATCCTGGCGACACCGATCCTGAGCCTGCCTGGAAGACTTCGTGTCCTTGCCGAGATGTTCATCCCGCCACGGCGCGATGACTCCGATGAGAGTGTGGCATCGTTCGCCATACGTCGATTGGGAAGAGAGTGTTTCGAACGGCTGGTGGAACCGATCGTGGGTGGAATCTTCACCGCTAGAGCAGAAACCTTGAGCATGCAAGCGGCCATGCCACAGTTCGTTGCCATGGAGAAAGAGCATGGGAGCTTGATTCGAGCAGCTTTGGCCAAACGCAAGAAGAACACGGCGGAGAATCGGTCGGCACGAGAAGCTTCTGGGGCACGCTATGACCAATTCATGGCCCCCCGTCGCGGCATGTCCTGGTGGTTTGAACAAATCGCTGCACCGATGCGGCGATCGATTCACTTGGGATCGACGGTGCAGTCAATTCGCCGCACGTCCGAGGGGACATGGGAGTTGCTGGTTGCTTCTCGAGAAGACGAACAGCCCCAATCCTGGACGTTTGATCAGTTATGCCTGGCGATACCAGCGTTTCGTGCTGCGGAGTTGCTGCGCGATGCTGCTCCTGAACTTGCACAGCTCCTGGAATCCATCCCCTACGCATCATCGGCCATTGCCGTACTGGGAATCCAGAAGAAGGAGATTTGGCCCCATGCCTTTTGTTTTGGTTCGATCGCCCCGTCGATCGAGAAACGAAACTGTCTCGCGGTTAGCTTGAGTAGCGAAAAGTACGCTGGCCGTTGCCCGGAAGATATCGTGCTTGCTCGAGTTTTTATGGGGGGGGCGGTCCATCCTGAACTTTACGATCAGTCGGACGCGACCTTATTGGACATGGCAAGACAAGAGGTTGGACAGTTGTTTGGGGCGACCTCCACCCCCTCCGTTGAAAAGCTCGTTCGTTGGCCCCGAGCCATGCCTCAGTATCTCGTGGGACACAACCAAAAGGTCCAAAGAATCCAATCGCTTGTGTCCCAGCTTTCAGGATTGGAACTGATAGGAAATGCCTACGATGGGGTGGGGATTCCGCAATGCGTTCGCGGTGCCAAGGCCGCTGCCTTGCGCATCGCCGATCGCTGCGAACAGGGATCACCTTGATTGAAGCGGGCGTCGTCAGATGGTACACTCCGCCCAACAGATCCCTTTGACAGCATCATGATTCTCTCGCGTTTCGGAACCTCCCTATGCATCGGATTTCGTTCTTCGTCGTGACCGCTTTAAGCTCACTGAGCGGCTGGGTGTTCGAATGTCCATTGCATGCCCAACAATCCGCGCATGGACAGGGGGACGTTAAGTGGCCTGCGTTTCTTGGAGCGGGGGCCAGTTCTAATGTGGCCGATCATCTTCCGCAACAGTGGAGCAAGGAGCAAGGGATTGCGTGGAAACTCGCCCTGACCGGGCACGGACAGTCCAGTCCTGTTGTTTGGGGGGATAGTGTTTACTTGACCACCGTCGACGGAAAATCGAAAGACGAGTTTCTCACGTACTGTGTCGATATCGAGTCAGGGGCCATTCGATGGATGAACAAAATCTCGAACTCGCATCCCGTCCAGAACTCCTTGTATGTCAGCCGTGCAGCAACGACTCCCGTCGTCGATGCACGCGGAATCGTCTGTTGCTTTGAAAGTGGTGATTGCGTTGCATACGATCATGCAGGCAAACAGCTTTGGAAGCGTGATCTCGGATCGGAACTCGGACCCATCGTCGCCGAGTTTGGGCTCGGAGCGTCTCCTTGCCAAACGGAAAAACTGGTTTGCATGTTGATCGAACATGACGGGCCCAGCTATTTGGTGGCTCTCGATAAGGGGACCGGAGACATTGTTTGGAAGTCAGAGAGGACTGCTCGCCGTAGCTGGAGTTCACCTGCCACCTTCACGATCGATGGCGTAGAACAAATCGTAATCAGTTCCGCAGGAACCATCGATGGTTACGACGCAGCTACGGGCAAGCAACTTTGGACGATCGAAGGAGTGGGGGGCAACACAGGAGTCACCCCCATCGATATAGGCAAAGGGGAGTTCCTGATTGGTGCGTCTGGCGGTCGTCAGGGAGAAAATGAAACTGCGGCCAAGAAGTCCAACGGCCTTGTCCGTGTTCAGAAGGATGGCGAGCTTTGGAAGGCATCCGTCGTTTGGTCAAATGAGAAACTTGCCCCCACCTGGGCCTCTCCCATCGTGCATCGGGATCTCGCTTATTGGGTCAATCGCGTGGGAGTTGTCTCCTGCGTGGACGCTGCGACGGGTGAGCTCGTGTTTGCAGAGAGAATCAAACAGTCATGCTGGGCGACTCCTATCGCTGCAGGCGATCGGATCTACTTTTTTGGGAAGGACGGCATAACATCCGTCATCGCTGCTGGTCGAGAATTCAAAGTCCTCAGCGAAAATGAGTTATTCGATCCCGACCAATTGCCTCCCGAAACGACCCAGATGGAAGAAGAGTCGAGCGAGGAGCGTCGACGCGGAGCCGCCATGTTCGGAGGCCCCACGGTATACGGGGCAGCTGCCGCAGGCGACCGTTTCTTGGCACGCATCGGCAATCAACTCTTTTGCATCAAGAACGATAGCGCACAGTAACTGTAGTGGATCTTGCCCAAGATCCTTGAGCACAAAGATCCTTGAGCACTGGGAAGTTGCAACTTCCACTACCTTCGTTGAACGGTATCGTACTTAAACGACGGACTGGAAGTCCGTCCTCCCCCCAAAATTAGGGTCTGACAAAGCACTAGGCCCTGTCTAGATCGTTCACTGGGCAATCCGTTCCAAGATCTCCTCGGCTACAAAGATTGGGAGGGGAGGCTGAAACGAAACAGCCACGGCGATGGCATCCGATGGCCTTGCGTCGACGTCGATTGATTCACCGGAACGCTGGAGCCGAAGCGACGCAAAATACGTCTGGTCTTTGAGCTCCGTAATGACGATGCACTCGATCTTGGCCCCCAAGGCTTGGGTGACCCCCACGATCAAATCGTGCGTCAAAGGCCGGGCGGGGCGCTCGGCATGGGTAACCCGCAGATCAATGCTGGTTGCTTCAAAGTAACCGATCAGGATCGGAAATTGACGCTCGCCGTCAACTTCTTTGAGGTAAATGACTTGATTCTCGCTGATGTCACTCTTGATGATTCTCGCCAGCTGCATCGGAATCAGATTCGACATAATCCGTCAAAAATCCAGAAACGCGGAGAGGGGTGAAGGAATGGTCCCAGTATACACCATGGTTCCCGTGCGGTGATAGCATTCCTAGACAGCAAGCACAACTTCGGGCGACTCGCATTGCTGTCCTTTGGCAGCTTTTGCTACTCTCCGTCAGGCGCCGGCTGACAAATGGCTGGCCAGTGAGCTGTCTCGGCATACGATGCATTCCAAAACGGTCTTTACGCTTCGAAGAATTCATGAATCGACGCGCCGTCGATGGTGCCGCATTGCGCTTTGTTTAGGGGCTTTTGCCCCTCTGGCTACGCTGATGATTTTTTCGATGGTCATGGCCACTCCGTGGTATCGAACCTGGGAGAAGCAATGTTGGGAGGAGCGGGTCAGCAATACCCTCGGCATCGATGTCCGAGCAAACTCGTTCCGTTGGACGGCTCCCCACCAATTTTATGCGACTCAGGTCGAGATACGCCATCCCGAAACAGGGACACTGATGGGTCGCATCGGTCGCATCGACGGATTGATGAAGTCCCATGGCTGGTCGGTGATTCTGGATGCACCCGCCATCGATGGCGACCAGTTGCATCACGCGATCGATGTGATTCACGATTGGTTTCTTTGCCGACCTCAGAAATCCTCTCAGCTCCTCGCGATGGCGATTCCGAACGGAATGACCATCCATCGCGGACCAGAGAAAACGGACCTTGATCGGATCGAGATTGTGTTTCGGCCAACAAGCTCGGTCTCAGCGGTACAAGTCAAATGGAGTCATACGGATCAACCCTTTGGTGAGGTATCGCTTCATGTGTCGCGCGAGCATGCGGCGGTGGATTCATCGACGAAGCTGGAATTGTCGAGCCCGAACACTTGGCTCCCTTGTGCGATCGCCAACGACCGATTGCCAGACCTAGGAGTATTCGGACCAAACGCTCGCTTTCGCGGAGTCGTGCATTACCAAGCCAACCATCAAACGTGGGATGCTCGGATTCAAGGGGAGATTCAAGGGGTCGACTACAGCGTTCTAACTTCGCGGCTTGGTTCACCGATTCGGAGTAACGGTGCTTTGGTCTTCGAGCAGTTGAATGTTCGAGATGGTCGAATCCTTTTGGCGTCAGGCGAGTTTCGGGCTCAATCAGGGACAGTCAGTCGAACGTGGCTTCAGCATGCTTCGCAGCATTTGAAGTTACCAGCTCATTGGCAACCGGACGGGACGGATTCCTTTGGCATTGAACAGCTTGGATTTCGGTTTGCTTTGGACCCAAGTGGCTGGAGCATGCGGGGCACTTTGACGGGGCCTGCCAATTGGCCTCCGGTTGCCGCGCGTTTAGGCAGCTCCGTTCTCTGCGCCGACAGTACCAAGAGCTCCTTAAGTCAATTGGTCATGGCACTTCAACCACCGGCCTTGGACAACAACGGAGATGTCGTAGCGTTGGACGCCCACACTGCTGCGTTAACTGCTATTTTGCCTTGGCCAAAGGTTATGGACGCGGACCGCAATGGATCAGCCGCTGCCAACTCTTTACGAGCTCGTCTATCTCGAAGTGATGAGCCCACGAATCGGTAACGTTGCAATTGATGCAATCGGAACCATCGTAACAAACGCCAAGATTTTCCTATTAAGGACACTCGCGCGTCGGCATCGCATTCAGGTGCCTTATTCTTCGCGACCTATCCTTCACTGTATCGTTATCTCGACGAAGCACTGCGCCCGATCTCCGAATGAATGTCATGAACACTGCTCAGCCTTCCACTGTATCCTTTTCCGAGTTGGCTCCACAGTCTCCGCTTCTTGTGCCACCGCCACCTTCAACGCGTGCTTCGGGCGCTCGTAAAGCGAAGCCCGAGACCCCATGGGTTACTCCTCCGACGAGTGAGGTTTGGGGAGTTCCATTTCATGCGTTGACCATGAGCGAGTCGCTTGATGCCATCGAACGATGGGTCGAACGGGGGGTTCCAGGATACGCGATTACTGCCAATCTCAATTACGCCATGCTCTGCGATCGCGATCCTCGATTGAAGGAACTGACTCGCAAGGCGGCCCTAGTCCTGTGCGACGGAATGCCGATCTACTGGCGAAGCCGATGGAATGCGTGCAAGCTACCGGAACGTGTTGCAGGATCCGACCTGATCTACCGATTAGCGGAACGATGTGCGGAGAAAGGACTGAGCATCTACTTCTATGGTGCTGCAGAGGGAATCGCGCAGCGAACTGCGGAGAAGCTGACGGAGCTCTATCCGCGGTTAAGAGTTGCAGGATGGCAATCGCCTCCCTTTGGTGCAACTTCGGTCGAAGAAATGCAACAGTCTCTGGATCACATCCGACAAGCCAAGCCTGACATACTTCTGGTTGCATTAGGACAGCCCAAGGGAGAATATTGGATTCAATATCACTACCGATCACTGAACGTCCCCCTGAGTATTCAAGTAGGCGCTTCATTCGATTTCGTTGCTGGGGTGTGGCAAAGAGCACCGCTATTCTTTCAACGCACGGGTCTCGAATGGCTTTACCGAGCCTGTTCCGACCCCAAACGGCTCGTGCCTCGTTATGCCAAGAACATCGCCTTCTTAGTAAAGGCCTTGCGTCGAGACGGCATCGAGTTGCTCTCAGACCCACCGGCTTCTCAGGTGCCACCGCACTCTCAGTCACTCCAGGGGATAAGTTCCACGAATCGAAAGTCCTAGGCCGCAACTGCTGCTTAGCTTTCCCATGCCCGGATTTTCGCTCTCCCATACCATCCGCCACGGTGGACTTGCAGCATCTCCCGCAAGAGGCAAGGCGGAGAACGAGGGAATTCCGACTTTAGAATTTGTGGCCGGTGGCTACAATTCCCCCCATGAATCGTTACGAATATGACATTGTCGTTGTGGGAGCGGGACACGCTGGAACCGAAGCGGCTGCGGCTGCGGCTCGGCTCGGGGCTCGCGTTGCTCTATTGACCGGCAATCTCGATACGGTCGGCCAGATGAGCTGCAATCCTGCCATTGGTGGAGTGGCTAAGGGGCAGATCGTTCGGGAGATCGATGCCCTAGGTGGCCTGATGGGGGAAACCATTGATCGCACCGGCATCCAGTTCCGGTTGCTCAACAGCCGCAAAGGGCCCGCCATGCACTCTCCGCGCGCCCAAGCCGACAAAAAAGCCTACCAGTTTGAAATCAAACGCCGCATCGAGGAAGAAACCCAAATCGATCTTAGGCAGGAACTCGTCGAGGATCTCCTGACCGAGTTGGTCAACGGGCGTGAAACGATCGTTGGTGTACGAGTCCGCGGCGAAGCAATCTACCATGCCAAGGCCGTCGTTCTCACAACGGGCACGTTCCTGCAAGCCGTCATGCACACCGGAGAAGCCAAAACGCCTGGCGGACGGGCTGGCGAAGGAACCACCTCGGGCATCAGCCACGCCCTGCATCGACTCGGGTTTCGCATCGATCGATTCAAGACGGGAACTCCAGCTCGCCTCAATGGTCGCACCATCGACTACTCAAAGACCGAGATGCAGCCCGGCGATGATTCGCCCCAAGCCTTCTCGTTCATGACCGACGCGCTGCCTGAGCCTCAAGTCCCTTGTTGGATCACTTATACCAACGAAGAAGTCCACGCTTTGATTCGGGCCAATCTGCATCGAGCCCCGATGTACACAGGTCAGATTCAGTCGTCCGGACCTCGCTACTGCCCGTCCATCGAAGACAAAGTCGTACGGTTCGCGGACAAGGATCGGCATCAGCTGTTTCTGGAACCAGAGGGAAGAAATACCCAAGAGGTATACGTCAACGGTATATCCACATCATTGCCTCGCGATGTTCAGGATCAAATGTTTCGCATGATCCCGGGGTTGGAGCGAGCACAGATCATGCGATATGGCTATGCGGTGGAATACGATTACTGCCCCCCCGACCAACTCACCCCTTGGCTGGAGACCAAGTCGGTCGAAGGCTTATTCTTTGCCGGTCAAATCAACGGCACCACGGGTTATGAGGAAGCCGGTGCGCAGGGATTGATCGCGGGTGCAAGCGCCGCACTCAGGTTGCAAGGCAAGGAGGGACTGGTCCTGCGGCGCGATGAGGCTTACATCGGAGTCCTCATCGATGATCTCGTCACGTGTGGCGTGGATGAACCGTACCGCATGTTCACCAGCCGAGCTGAGTATCGAATGATGCTCCGCCAGGACAATGCGGACCGCAGATTGACACCGATCGGGCATCGATTAGGACTGGTCAGTGAAGCAAGGAATCGTCGGCTGATCGACAAACAAGCCATGATGGACCAAGTGCATCGCGTGATCGCTTCATTGAGAATCGGTGATATCCCCGGAGATAAGTATCTCAAACGCAACGAGGTTCATTGGGACGAGCTCAAGCAGATGTTTCCGGCGGAGTTGGGCTCCCTCTCCGATGCAATTGGATTGGAGGTCGAGTACGACATCAAGTATGCCGGCTACGTGGCCCGGCAGCAGGTTCAAGTCGAGCGGCAACTGCGGATGCTCGACAAACAGATCCCTCCTGACTTTGATTATGGACGGATCGTCAGTCTTCGAAATGAAGCTCGCCAGAAGTTCAGCCGAATACGGCCCTTGAACTTGGACCAAGCGGGACGGATCAGTGGAATCACCCCCGCCGACATCGCGTTGGTCCTCGCGTATCTCGAAAACCCACGACTGCGTGGCGGATGTGAGGTCAACGCCGAGTGATGGTCGACGTCCTCATCGTTGGTGCTGGCCTGGCTGGATTGACGGCAGCGCGTCGGTTGCATCGACAGGGAAAACGTGTAGTGATTTTCGAGTCCTCCGATCGAGTCGGAGGTAGGATCAAGACCGACCGCATCGATGGCTTTCTCCTCGATCATGGCTTTCAAGTTTATCTCACCGCTTACGAAACCGCTGGCCGAGAACTCGATATCGAAAAACTCCAGCTCGGTCGCTTCGAAGCAGGAGCGATGGTACGGTTTGGCAATGCCTGGACGAAAGTTGCCGACCCGCTCCGATCGCATTGGCGGTACTCCATAGGGGATGCCGTTTCGACCACATTATCTCCGGTCGCAACGTTGGCCGATAAACTCCGCATGGCGGTTTTTAGGAACAAATCGATGCACCGAAGTGCGTCGTCGATCCTAGAAGATCGCGGGTTGTCGTCGCGGGAGTATTTGAGCAATTTCGGTTTTAGCTCCAGAGTGATCGAGCATTTTTTTCGGCCGTTCTTTGGAGGGATCTTTCTCGATCCGGGCTTGGCCACGGATGCATCGCGCATGGAATTCGTCTTTCGGACCTTCAGTCTCGGATACGCCGCCTTGCCCGAAGGGGGGATGCAGGCCATCCCTCAGCAGATCGCGAGTGAGATCCCGTCGGATGCGATTCGATTGTCGACGACGGTGGCTAAGGTAGACCCCGGTTGCGTCGTGCTATCCGATGGAACACGGGTCCACGGTGGTAGGATCCTTGTCGCAACGGAGGAGCCGACAGTGAGGAGATTGCTTGGCTCCGAGAGCTATTCCACTCTTCGACCTGCAAGCGAGGATACGTGCCGATCCACGACATGTCTTTATTTTGCAGTCCCCTACGCTCCGATTCGGAGGCCGTTCTTGATGCTCAATGGCAATGGGAACGGTCTCATCAACCACGTGGCCTTTCCGAGTTTGGCTCAGCCAAGCTACGCCCCTGCTGGAACGACATTGGCCTGCGTCAATACGATCGGAATCACGGAACTATCCGGTTCGGATTTGATGGTGCGAATTTGGGACGAGCTATCCCATTGGTTTGGCTGGACGGTCAGCACTTGGCGGCACTTGCAAACGTACCGATTACCCTACGCGCTACCGGACCAGTCGCCGACGTCGCTCGCCAAGACGAAACCGTCCCTCGACTTAGGGAACGGGATTTATCGGTGCGGGGACTATTGTGAGACGGGCAGTATTGAAGGGGCCATTCAAAGCGGCCTGGCTGCAGCGGACCTGATCAACCATCGCGATCCTGCCCGCATGCCAACGAAGCGATAACTTGGTAGATTGAAGCAGAGACAATTTCGCGTCTTATCAACCCTTGACCTGTTTCCGCCCTCCATCTCTGTCTCGTCTCATGTCGAATCTAACCCACGAAGTCAAGTATTTGCTGTTTGATGTGGAGAGCATTGCCGATGGCGAGATGATTGCCAAGACGCGCTACCCGGATGCATCGCTGACCTCCGATCAAGCGATCGCGTTGTTCCGGCAAGATCTGCTGTGCGAGTCAGGAAGGGATTTCATTCCGTTTACATACCATCTACCAATCGCACTCGTTATTGCAAAGATTCGTGAAGACTTCAGCTTGATCGAAATCGTATCCCTCGATGAACCTCAGCATCGACCGGAAGTCATCGCGAAACAGTTCTGGCTCGGTTGGGAACGATACGGGCGACCGACATGGGTTTCGTTCAATGGTCGGACGTTTGATATCCCCCTGATGGAATTGGCGGCGTTCCGATTCGGTATCAGCGTCCCTGCGTGGTTCAATCTGTACGATCGCACCTACTCCCAAAATCGCAATCGCTACAATCTCGAAGCGCACGTTGATCTGCATGAAGTCTTGACCAATTATGGCAGCACGTGGTTTCGAGGAGGATTGAATCTCGCAGCTGCGTTGTTGGCCAAGCCCGGCAAGCTGGATGTTCAAGGAGATATGGTGCTGGATATGTACCGATCTGGTCGCATGGCTGAAATCAGCGAGTACTGTCGCTGCGACGTGCTCGACACCTACTTCGTATTCCTTCGGGTTCAAGTCATGATGGGGCGACTGACGGCCGATCGAGAACAAGAACTGATCGCTTCCACCCGTGTGATGCTGCAACAACAATCCGAAAAACACTTTGGGTATCGACAGTACTTGGAAGCCTGGCCCGCTTCCGCTTAACGCCTTTCGTAAACCACTTTTCCGTCGAGGACTGTCGCAACCACGCCCGCCTGGAGGAGCATCGCATCCGGGCATGTTGCGAGGTCGGTATCCCAGATGACGAAGTCGGCTCGCTTGCCAGGGGTCAGCGATCCGAGATCCTGCTCTTGGAAAGCCGCGATTGCGGGCCACAGAGTATAGCTGAGCAGAGCCTCCTTGCGAGTCATACACTGCTCTCCGAAGAACACCTCCCCGTTCGGCAGGGTTCGGGTCACGGCAGCGTAGAGGCTGACTCGGGGATCCACTAGTTCGACCGGTGCGTCGGTTCCGTTGGGAATGATACAGCCAGAATCGATCAAGCTGCGCCACATGTAGGCACCTTCGGCGGCTCGACGCTCGCCAAGTCGTTGCATGACAAATGGCGCATCGCTCGTGCAGTGATTGGCCTGCATGACTGGGATGACACCCAACGCAGCGAATCGACCAAGATCATCCGGGTGGATATGCTGGGCATGTTCGATCCGCCATCGTCGATCGGCTTTCTCGCGACCTGCAAAGGCGCGTTCGAATGCGTCCAGGGTTTCTCGATTTGCTCGATCTCCGATGGCATGCACACATAGTTGCCAATCGTTTTCGACACACAGTTGCGCAATGCGATCGACTTCCTCGATTTCAACCGTGTTCAAGCCTGCGCTTTTCGTGAGGTCTTCATAGGGTTGTAACAACCAAGCCCCATGCGGTCCTAACGCACCATCGATGGAGATCTTGACGCTGCGCACGGTCAAGAAGCCGTTCCCTCGACCGAGCCAACGATGGTCGGGGAGTTTTCTGCGAAGCGATTCACTTCCTTCTCGAATCATCACAACCATGCGAACCGGCAATTCGTCTGCGTCGGCAAGGCGAGCCAAATCATCGGCATCTGCGAACTTGAGCCCCGCATCGTGAACGCTGGTAATCCCGAACCGCAAACACTCCTTGCCTGCCAGACCTACGACCGTGCGAAGCCGCTCTAAACGCTCCTCGGTTGACTGGACTTGCTGCGAACTTCCTGCCACAGCTGAGACCAGTCGCTGCGCATTCTCTCGAAAAACTCCGGTGGGGTTTCCTGCTGCATCGCGCAGGATCTCACCTCCGGGAGGAGCGGGCGTTCGCGCATCCACCTTGGCGATCTCCATGGCTTTGGCATTGGCAAGGGAGGCATGGCCGCTGGCGTGCGTCAGCAGTACCGGATGGTCCGGTGTCGCTATCGATAACATCTCGTGAACGGGATATCCCTCGACATTTTTTTCAAGCGGTCGGTCCCATTTGGCTTGATGCCATCCTCTTCCCTCGATCCAGGTCCCCTTCGGCAGGCCTTTGGCGGCTTCAGATACCTTAGCCACCAGAGCCTCCCAGTTCGGAACATCGCGGAGATCCAATCGTTGCAACGATTCTCCGAGGCCAAGGAAATGGAGATGGCTGTCACAAAAACCCGGTGTAATCGTCCGCCCTTCCAAGTCCGTGACTTGCGTGTT
>JALOQW010000343.1 GCA_025459275.1 Pirellula sp. | reverse complement strand
ACATTGCGAGGGCGCGGTTACATGCTCTCCGAGACTCTTCCCACCGCCCACGAAGCAGCCGAAGCGGAAGAAGCAAAAGAGTAGTGGGATAACGACCCGCATGTTTTTGGGGAGCGACGATCGCGATGTCGATTTGGCAACGGCTGACTCTTCGCCACCGCACCGCCATCATTATCACGCTCTTCATTTGGATTACCGGGCTTTTGGTCGGTTGGACCTGTCGTACCTCTTTCAACCACTTGCTGCTTCGGCAAACGGATATTGAGTTACGCGACGACGCCAAGGATTTTCTGTCGCTCGTTCATGGCGAACAGTTGCCTCTCTCGCAAAGCAAGACGGATGCTTGGAACCGGCGTGTCGCTATCCACCCGCTGCATCGCCTCTTCATCCGCATTTTGGATATGGATCGGCGACTGATATGGGAATCGATCACATCGCCTCAGCCAACACCTGAGTCGGACTTGCTGGATGGCTCTGCCATCCAAACGGAGGACTCGTACCGATTCATCCAAAGCCCAATTCATATGTGGTCATTCACCCAGGTACAAGACTCGGACACACCCCAGCGCATCGATGCGATCCTTCAAGTGGGTTGTTCCATCGATCAAGTGACCAATACCATTGCCAAGTTTGACGGTTGGTTGTTGGGGGCTTTAGGACTGCTCTTCGTAGGTGGGCCACTCCTTGCCGTCGGCTTGTCGACGTGGCTCTTGAAACCTCTCCAGGAACTGAACGCTGCCACTGAAAAAATCGATGTCGAATCCCAAAATCTCCTCGCGCGCAGCGGCAATGGAGATGAGATTGACAAGATGGCGGAAACGCTGAATTCGCTGCTGGCTCGTGTTCGATCTCACCTGAAAGAAAACGAGGATTGGATTGCCAATTCTGCCCATCAACTGCGAGGACCTTTGACAGCCATTATCAGTAACGTCGAAGTCGTCGCCGGACGGATCCCCGATGGAAAATCGAGCGACATGTTGCAGCGCGTTCTGTCCGAATGCCAGTTCCTCAAACGACTCGTCAATCAACTACTATTGCTTGGTGAAGCCAAAGCGGAACGCCACCAGATGATCCGCCAAGAGATCGCATGGCATGAGTTGGTGGAAAAATCGAGCGACTTCTATGAAGCACTCGCACAAGCCAGCGACATTCAGATCCATTTTTCTCGCCTCGATCCGTGCATGGTGCACGCCAATCCGGAGCATCTGCGATTCGTCATCCACAATCTCATCGATAATGCGATTAAGTACACCCCGCAGGGCGGATCGATCGAGGTCGCATTGCAACGAAGCCCGGATGCCCGACTCTGCAGTCTTTCCATTCGCGACTCCGGTATCGGCATCAGCCCAGAGGACCTATCCAAGATCGGTCGCCGTTTCTTTCGCAGCAACTCAGGACGCAATGCTTCGACAACCCCTCGAGGCTCCGGCCTTGGGTTGCACATCGTTCAGAGTATCGTCGACGCCATGGGAGGAAGCCTCAACATACAAAGCGAGTTAGGGCGCGGTACCGAGGTCCAGGTCACCTTACCCCTTTCGAAAGAGCCTGTGACCTCCATAGAGTCGAGCCAATAGCTCCTTGACGCGATCGCTGGCGGGGCTCTCCATCAAGCGCTTCGGCGCACCTATTTGTTCAATCTTGCCATCGAATAGGACCATCACGCGGTCGGCGAGGGATGCGGCTTCGAACGAGTCGTGGGTAACGTAGAGGACTGTCGCACCGGAGCGAGCCGACCATTCGCGAAGACACTGCCCGAGTCGATCTCGCATCGATTCATTCAGGTGAGCCAAGGGTTCATCCAACAACATGATTGGTCTCATGGATAGAAACGCGCGGGCGATTGCGGCCCGTTGACGTTCTCCTCCGGAGATCGCGTTCGGCTTTCTTGCCAAAAGCGATCGGAGCTCGAGCCGATCGATCAGCTCCTCCTTCCATGCCGCTACATCGAATGAGGAACCCCGCACCGAATCAGGGATCAGGCGTTGGGCAATCGCCAGATTCTCCTCCAGGCTCAAGTGTTCATAACATCCGGCCGTCTGAGACATCCAAGCAATCGGTCGTTCATGGGATGGTCGTTGGGTTTGATCGCTACCCAACATGTGGATCGAGCCAGACTCGGGTCGCTCCAATCCCGCAGCGATACGCAGCAAAGTCGATTTACCACTGCCGCTTTCGCCAAACAGCACCATCCATTCGCCAGGGTTGACGTTGAACGTGATCTGGTCCAAAACGATATTCGGACCCAATCGATGTCGAACGTCCCGAAAAGCGATCGCCGGCGATGGCTCGTTGATCGCGTCATCCATTGTTACTTCTGACGCTTGAGCCATTCCAATACCACCGCAACAACTTTGGTTATCGAATCACCGGAACACTTGTCAGGTGTATCGGCAGTGGTATGCCAGTAACTGCGGGTTCTCGAAGCGGCGGTAGGGTAATCGAAATCGATGATGTCGATGGTAGGGATGCGAGCGATCTCGTTCAATGGGAGATGGTCATCGCGAATGGAATGCACCACGCGCGGCGTGAACTCTTTGAGCCCCATCCCCTTGGCGATATCCCAAACCTCCCGAGCCAGTTGTGGAGCATACTTGAAGCTCGCTTCGTCGTAGTAGAGCTGCAGGTCTTTATCGCCGATCATGTCAAGCAATATGCCAGCTCGATAGCGATAAGGCGGTGCCTCTTCGACGTATTGCTGAGCGAAATAGGTCGAACCGATAAAGTACTCTCCGTTCTGTTCGACGAACACCAATTCTTCCGCATCGAAAAACACGAAGTCAACGCCGATCGGTATGTCGAGATCACGTATGGCGTGGCCGAGCTCCATCAAGGCCGCTGTGCTGCTGGCGCCGTCATTGGCGCCAACAAACAGCCCACGACGGTTCTTGGGATCGCGATCGGGGAACGGTCGTGTGTCGTAATGGGAGCAAAGCAGAACACGTTCTTTGCGATCGGGATGCCACTGAACGATGAGGTTCTTGATTTCGACGGGTTGTCCTGTGAGAGGGTGTCGGTGTTGGAACGACTGAAAAACGACGGTTCCTCCGAGGCTTTCAAAATGCTGCTTCAGCAACTCCTGCTGCTTGAGCATCCCCGCCGTCCCTGTCGTGCGCGAGCCGATGGCGCAGAGTTGCTCGAGATACTTCATCGCCCGGCCAGAATTGAGAGGGGGAGGCGGTGTCCACTGCCGTCCGACGGTTGGCGTGATCGGATCAGTTGCAGTCAGCTGGTTCCGTTGGGAGAGATTGTCCCACGGGCGCCACAGCATCAAGCCGACAACACCAGCGGCAAATATCCCGAACGTCGTTATCCATGGCGTCTTTTTGGAAAACAAGGAAACCACGCCGATGAGTGAAGCGAATGGAAAAGCGGCATCCTACCGCAATGAAGATCCCTCTACGGCCGCATTGTTTGGATTGCAGCCGAGCGTGTCAATCAGGGAACCGCAGATTTCCTTTGGGGGATAGACCCCTGTTTTGGCACGCTGATTGCATTTCATGAAATGCTGTCGTATTCAGGTGCTGTCACATTGACAGGCGTCTGTCGGGCACCGAATCCGAGGTCTCTTTGCAAATGAGGGTACAACGTTATGGCTCACTTTCCCTTCCAAATTCGCCAGTTGCCGTCTGCTTTGCAGGACTTCGCAACCGAAATGGAAAACATCGTCGAAAACGTATTGAATCCCAATGGATGCGGACCGAGCACGTCGGACAATCCATCGGAATCGATGGTCGCACCGCCCCTCGACGTGGTTGAGGACAATGAAGGATATAGTCTCTTTCTTGATCTTCCCGGCGTGGAAAGCGAAGGTCTGAAGGTCGAATTGCTCGAAGACAAACTCCATTTGGTCGCGTCAAGGAAAGGGAATCCTTCCAATGACGGCACAATCGTCCATCGCGGCGAGCGGGTTCAAGGCAAATTTGCTCGGACCATTCGGCTTCCCAAGCAAGTGGACACGGAACGGATCGAAGCAGAACTGAAACTTGGTGTGCTTCACATCCGCCTTCCAAAGGTCCCCAAGTCGACGGCGCGACAAATCGAGATCCGATCCGGCAATTGAGTCTTGGAATCGCATAGGGGCTGAAAAGAAGCTGGGCATCGTTTAAACTCGGTGCTCAGCCCGTCCCTCGATTCGGAGTCCTGGCCATGTCGGCAGCCCCACTCTCCCACTGCTCCCCATTACCGCGGCGTTCGTTTTTGAAGAAGGCCGCTGCGGTTACAGTAGTGGCTTCCACGACCCCCAATGCGGTAAGTCTCGCATGCAGTGCGAACAGCGAAATTCGTATCGCATTCATTGGCTGCGGTGGTCGAGGTGGTGAGCTGATGGGGGCTTTCGAACAAGTCCCCGGAGTCCGTGTCACCGGATTGTGCGATCCCGATCCAAGCCGGCTGGGGAAAGCCCAACAACGCTTCCCAGAAGCCAAGTCCTATGCGGAGATGCGGGAGTTACTGCGCGATCCGAACATCGATGCCGTCGTGGTAGCGACTTGCAATCATTGGCATTGCCTCGCGGCCATCTGGGCCATGCAACACGCGAAAGATGTCTACGTAGAAAAGCCCCTCTCTCATTCCCAATGGGAGGGTGAACAAGCGGTAGCGGCTGCCCGAAAGTACCGTCGCATCTGCCAAGTGGGGACCCAGCAACGTTCGGATCCGATGCAATCCGAGATTCGCCAGTTCCTTCATGAACAGAAATCGATCGGCGATATTCGCTATGTTCGAGTCAACCGCTACGGCGTGCGAGGATCGATCGGAAAGCGGTCGGAACCCCTCGTGATCGACAAGGATTTAGATTACGACGCGTGGCTAGGACCCGCCGCCGATCTTCCAATCTATCGCAATCAACTCCATTATGACTGGCACTGGGATTGGAACACCGGCTCTGGTGAGATGGGAAATTGGGGGATCCATGTCTTGGATGATGTTCGCAATGTTGCGTTTCAAGATGCCGTTCGAATCCCCAAACGCATTCTGGTCGGAGGTGGCCGGTTGACATGGAACGACGCGGGGCAAACACCGAATGTCCATGTCGTCGCGTCCCGGGACCGGGCAGTGGATACATCGTGGTTGCAGAGGGGGGGCGATTGGAAGGGAGACGCGGCGGAGCCAAGGCTTTCGATAAAGACGGCAAGTTGGTACGTGAGTTTCGTGGCGATAGCGGAGCTGGTCACGCGGCAAACTTTGTGGAAGCGGTGCGAAGCCAGGATCCTTCGCTTTTGCGAGCAGAGATCCAAGTGGGACATGATTCCACCAGTTGGTGCAACTATGCCAATATCGGTTTTCGATCAGGAGAAACGGCGCGAGTTTCCCAAGCAATGCAACTCGGAGAAGAGTTTCCAGGCTGGCCGGGACTCATCCAGGAAATGCACGAGCATCTCTCCCAACACCAGGTTTCGATGGACAACCCTGATCTTCGAATGAGCGATTGGCTGGAATTGGATCCCGCTACCGGCCGCTTTATCGGATCCAACGCAGAGCGCAGCAACCAATATCTCCGTCGCGAATATCGAGCGCAGTATTCGGTTCCGTCCATCGAAGGATAGGTCCGATCCAAAGACAATACCGTTCAACGAACCGACCTAATGTAGTGGATCTTGCCAAAGATCCTTGAGCGCCGGGAAGTTGAACAACTTACACTACCTTCATTGAACGATATTGGATCTAAACATAGCTCCTGTCGAAGAATGGCCTAGCCTCATGGAACAACAGTACCTCGACTTGTTGCATCGGATACTCGAATCAGGTGATGCCAAATCGGATCGTACCGGAACCGGCACGCGAAGTCTCTTCGGCGCTCAGATGCGATTCTCGTTGCGTGACAGTTTCCCCCTGCTCACCACGAAGAAGCTTCCCTTTCGCCACATCGCTCACGAGCTGTTCTGGTTTCTGCGAGGTGAGACCAACATCCAGTACCTGCGAGATCATCGCGTGTCCATCTGGGATGAATGGGCCGATGAGCGCGGGGAACTTGGACCGGTCTACGGTAAACAGTGGCGTTCCTGGGAATGCCCCGATGGATCCTGTATCGATCAGATCGCGCAAGTCGAACATCAAATACGCGAGAATCCCAACTCGCGACGTCTGATCGTTAGCGCCTGGAATGTCGCAGATATCTCGAAGATGGCGCTACCACCCTGCCATTTGCTGTTCCAATTCTATGTAGACGACGGAAGGCTGAGTTGTCAGCTCTATCAACGCAGTGCCGATATGTTTCTGGGCGTTCCCTTCAACATTGCATCATATGCTTTGTTGACCATCCTGATGGCAGCCAGCACTGGCCTGGAACCCGGAGACTTTGTCCATACGCTCGGTGATGCGCATTTGTACAACAATCACTTCGAACAAGCCCGTGAGCAATTGCAGCG
>JALOQW010000342.1 GCA_025459275.1 Pirellula sp. | reverse complement strand
GAAAACGATGGATACGATGATTGCTAAACTGACTGGGAGTGAATTCGATGCCATGGTCGACCGCGGCGTATTGGATTGCGTCGTGGGAAAGAAGGTGGAGTTGATTCGAGGGGAATTGCGATTCATGAATCCGGCAAGCCCGATCCATGACGATTCCATCGACTATCTGAGTCGATGGTCGCATAGCTCGACGTCCCGTGAAACAGCGAATATCCGCGTGCAATGTGGTTTTGTCTGCAACGACAATCGACCGGAGCCGGACATTTTGTGGCTGGAGCCGCGCAGGTACGGTCGCTCGCGTCCAACGGCCCGCGACGTGCTCCTCCTGATCGAAGTATCGGACAATAGCCTTTCCTCGGATTTGCAGGAGAAGGCGGATCTTTACGCGGAAGCGGGTGTACGAGAGTACTGGGTCGTCGATATTCCTTCCTCGCGAGTCCATGTGCTCTCGGATAGCGATGGTAAATCGTATCGAAAGATCGAGATTGCCGTCGCACCGTGGTTCCTGTCGCCAACTTGTATGGCCGAAGCGAAGCTTGATTTGTCGGATCTCTTCTCGGTGAAGTAGCAAGGCCTCGGCGATCAACAGATCGTGATGATTTCCTTTGCCGGGTCGCGACCTCTGGAACAACAGCGAGCTATCTTCAGGAGAGCCCGTCGGCAGGTAGAATGCTCAGTTTGTTCCCAACTCATTCACATCATGGGAGTCGAAGTCGTGAAGATCCGTGGAATGGTTCGTGTCACTCTGGTTGTCAGTTGTTGGCTTTGCGGGAGTTTATTCCTAAGTGGGATTGTCCAAGCCGAGGACCATCCCGCGTTCGAACCCGTAAAAGAACTCTTTGCCGCGATGTCCAAACACGATGGCAAAGCCATGCAGGCGACATCAACAGACGACTTTCAATTGCTCGAGCATGGCGAAGATTGGACGATGCAGCAATTGGCGGATGCCGTTCAGCCCAAGGGAAAACCGTATGAGCGTAAGAACTTTTTCTGCCAAATTCGAGCTAGAGAGAAAGGGGATGTTGCCTGGGTGAGCTATTGGAACAAGGCTGAGATTCATCGTGATGGCGACGTGCGGACCGTCGTTTGGCTTGAAAGTGCCGTGATGGTCAAAGAAGAGGGCCGCTGGAAAATCCAACTGTTGCATTCGACTCGCTTAGATCCCGACAAGTACCCGAAAGACATTCCATGGGCTCAGTATGAGCCGACTCCATAAACCTCCCTTGATCTTGCTTCCCATCGCTAGAGCGAGTCACCTCCGTGCAGGCATCGGGATACTCGAACAGACAACTCAAAAGGGATATCTCTGCGCACTCTGCTCCTCTGTGTTTTCATCAGCTGTTCGGGCTCGCAGTTGGAGCATTGAAACGTCGTGGATCTTGTCAAATACCATTGCGGCGACGAACGTGGCGGCCCACCGCCTACGCGGCTGTGGCCACGTTTGGAGGGTGACAGCCGTGCATAGATAGCTCCTTTCCAATACAATCCTGGCGAACCCACGGTAATGCTGGATCGACCAAGTTTTCGCCCGATAACGGTGATGTTCGCGTGGGCTGGGGAGTTGGGATAGAATACAAGGACGACAGAACGTTGGGTGGCGTTTTAACGCAGGGGATTTTATGGCGTGTGAAAATCGGCTGGCGTTTGCGATTCTATGGGCTGCAGCATTGTCGGTGAGTGCGGGGCGACTGTGTTCCGCGGAACCGATGTTGAAGGATGGGGCGCCGGGCTCTTCGGAGGTCCTTACACTGCTGCGGCAGCATTGCTTTGACTGCCACGGTGAAGGGGCAAGCGAAGGGAACCTTCAGATTGATCAGCTGCTCGAGATGCCCGCGTCGGATGCGGCCCGTCAGGCATGGTGGAAGGTTCTCTCCAATGTCCGGGCCGGTACCATGCCTCCGCCGGATGCCGGGACTCGTTTGTCCAAGGACGAGGTTCACACGGTGGCCGAATGGATCAAATTCGATGCGATGGGCATCGACAAAGAACTGCCCGATCCAGGCCGCGTGACGCTGCGACGGCTCAATCGTCGTGAGTATGCCAACACGATTCGCGATTTGCTCGGCGTCGACTTCAATGCGGACATCGCGTTTCCCCCCGACGATACCGGATTCGGGTTTGACAACATCGGAGACGCGTTAAGCCTCTCGCCGATGGTGGTCGAAAAATATCTGGCGGCAGCGTCTCAAGTTGTCAAGGAAGCTGTTCCTCGCACCAATTATGAAATTCCCGAACAGCGTTTTTTCTCGCGCGAGATTCGAGGGGACAACGGGAGCAACGCAGACAGCATGCGATTGAATCGCGCTCACCGCGTAGGCTGCGAATTCAAGGTGGTCCATCCTGGTTCTTACACGATCGAAATTGTTTTTCGTTCCGGAGGTTCCTTCGAGTTTTCGCCCCAAAGGAGCACTGTCGTTTGCCGATTGGACGATGAGGAATTGTTTCAAGAAGAGGTGGGTTGGGATGAATCCAAACGGCAGCTCTATCGGTTTGAGCGGGAGTGGCAACCAGGAACGTATCAGCTGACGTTTGAATTGACACCGAAAAAACTCTCGGAACCGGTCAAGGAAGATTGGTTCGCCGACCTCGACATTGAGTCGGTTTCGGTACGAGGGCCTGCGGACCGCAAGTACTGGAGTCACCCAAGAAACTACGAGCGAGTCTTTACTCGCGATGAAGCACCTCAGGACGCATCGGCAAGGGTCGAATACGCTCGAGAAGTCTTGCGACGGTTTGGGGAACGAGCGTTTCGTCGTCCGATCGATGATGAGGCGCTGGAGCGATTGGTTGAGATAGCGATCCAATACGGCGAGCAGCCAGATACAACTTTCGAAGCTGCGATTTCTCATTCCCTTATTCCGATGCTCGCCTCGCCCCGATTTCTTTTCCGGATCGAGGCGCCGGATGACGTTGATTCGAACGAACCTTTTCCACTTGTCGACGAATACGCCCTCGCGTCGAGGTTGTCCTACTTCCTTTGGTCGACCATGCCGGACGACGAGCTCTTCGCCCTTGCACGGAACGGTCAGCTTCGCGCTCAATTGCCGTCAACAGTCGCGCGGATGTTAGCGGATCCGCGTTCCCAAGCATTGGTTCGAAACTTTGTCGGCCAATGGTTGCGAACTCGCGATGTCGAAAAAACATCGATCGATCCATTGGCCGTTTATGGATTGCAAGCGGAGTTTGAAGAGATGCGGGCGGCGTTTCGACGAAGTCGATTAGGACGGAGCGGCCCACCCGACCCGAATGCGCCGGTGGATCCGGAAGTCGAAAAACAGCGGGCACGCTTCCAAGAATTGCGCGAGGTCCAGGACAAGTGGAACGCGGACGTTCGCACAGCGATGCGTCGCGAGTCCGAGATGCTGTTCGAGTACATCGCTCGGGAAAACCGCGACTTGGCCGAGATCGTCAATCCCGGTTACACCTTTCTGAATGAGCGTCTAGCTCGACACTACGGCATCGAAGGAGTTTCTGGGCCGGAAATGCGCCGAGTGGACTTGCCCGAGGACAGCATCCGTGGAGGGATCTTGGCTCAAGGTACCATGCTGACGGTGACCTCCAATCCGACCCGAACCTCTCCCGTTAAGCGTGGGCTATACATCTTGGAAAACGTGCTCGGAACGCCCACTCCCCCAGCACCGCCGAATGTTCCTGCGCTAGAGGATTCCAGCAGCAGGTTTCCGGGGCGCGAGCCTAGCCTCAAGGAGCTGTTGGCGGTGCATCGAGAATCCGCACTATGTTCATCGTGCCATTCCCGCATGGACCCTTTGGGCTTGGCGCTAGAAAACTTTGACGCGCTTGGAGTCTGGCGGACCGAAGAGAATGGTCAGGCCATCGATGCCAGTGGCCAGTTGATCACCGGTGAGACATTTCGGGATTTCCGTGATCTCCGAAAGATCATCGCCTCCGATCGCCGTGAAGATTTCTACCGTTGCGTTTCCCAAAAGATGCTGGTCTATGCGTTAGGGCGCGGGACCGAATACTATGACGAGGTCACGTTGGATCGATTGGTCGATCGATTGATGACCCGCGAGGGCAAATTCGAAGAGCTGATTTACGGTATCATCGAATCTCCGCCCTTCCAACGACAACGTCGTAGCGATTCCGAGACTGTGACCCAGTTGCAACCGAAACTATCTGAATCCGGAGGTGAAGAATGAGTCGGCCCACGAGAACGCCTATGCTTAGTCGACGCGCTTTGCTCCGAGGCTTGGGAGCTGGGATCGTCCTCCCGCCCCTGGAGTCCTTGGCGTCGGGCGCTGTCCTTGGTGAAGCAGCCCGAGCGGGTCAGTCGCCGTCCGGAGCGCCCCTGCGGATGGCTTTCATTTCGATTCCGAACGGAGTCCAGCAACAGCACTGGTTTCCCATCGGTGAGCCTGCTGAGTTTCAACTCAACACGACCATGCAGGGCTTGAATGCATGGAAGTCCCAAATACAAGTCATTGGTGGATTGAAGCATGAGAATGCGACGGCGGGACGCGATGGTGCAGGAGACCATGCCCGTGCGAGTGAGACGTTTTTGACCGGTGCGCGCGCCCGAAAGACCGCAGGGTCCGACATCTATGTCGGGACATCGGTGGATCAGGTCGCGGCGAATTCCTTGGGGAACGCGACACGATTCCCATCGCTCGAGTTGACATGCGACGCGATTCGCAACTCGGGTGGCTGCGATTCCGGCTACGCATGCGCCTACCAATACAATTTGTCGTGGAGTTCTCCCACGACGCCGATGACACCGGATCCCAATCCCAGGTCTGTGTTCGAGCGATTGTTCGGCGCTGGTTCGCCCGAAGAGAGAACGAAGAACTATCGGTTGCGGCAATCCACGCAGAAATCGATTTTGGATTTCGTTCTGGACGATACGAAGAAGATCCAACGGCAACTGAGCGCGAACGATTTGAAAAAGTTGGACGAATACCTCGTTGGGGTTCGCGATATCGAGCGACGCTTGGGTGGAGCCTCCGAGATCCAGTCGATCCCCAATCCAGACCTGCAGACTCCGGACGGTATTCCACCGGTTTTTGCAGAGCACATCGACATCATGTTCGACATGATGGCACTGGCATTTCAGACCGATTCCACGCGGATCGCGACATTGATCTTGGCATATGACGGTTCCAACCGCACCTTCCCCGAAATTGGCAT
Source organism: Pirellula sp. (assembly GCA_025459275.1). GTDB lineage: Bacteria > Planctomycetota > Planctomycetia > Pirellulales > Pirellulaceae > JBKCUI01. Next base: position 90 of record JALOQW010000342.1, on the reverse strand, counting down.
CGCTGAGGGGCACCATCATCTCACGCATTATCAAACCGTTCCGGAGCTGGCGGAAAAGGTAGCGAAGATCGATCAGTTCTATATGGACCG
>JALOQW010000045.1 GCA_025459275.1 Pirellula sp. | reverse complement strand
AGCTCTTCCAGAAAACGAACAGACGATCGCTCGCGATCTGACGCGTCGAGATCTCAAGATGTCCCCTCCGCCGGAGTTGAAGGGCCCAGATCGCAACGCATGGCTCAATGCGTGTCCGATGCAAGTCGAGGTCGACGGCAAACTCCTCGAAGGGCAAGATCTGATTCGATGGAAGTATCAACGCTACATGCAGGATTATCTGGCATGCGTTCAGGGAGTGGATGACAGTGTTGGTGAAGTACTCGATTATCTAGATGCACACGGACTCGCGGATGAGACTATCGTCATCTACACGGCCGACAATGGTTGGTATCTTGGCGATTTGGGCATGTACGATAAACGCTTCATGTACGAGCCTGGATTGAAGACCCCATTGATCGCGCGCGGGCCTGGAATCCAACCGGGCAGCACTCCGGATGCGATGGCCCTCAATATTGACCTCGCCCCAACGTTCATGGAGCTTGCTGGATTGGCTGTTCCAGACTGGATGCAAGGCCGCTCCTTGGTTTCTATTCTGCAAGGCGGACATCCTGATGACTGGCGTACATCGATGTACTACCGTTACTACCATGATCCTGGGCACCATAACACGCGAGCGCATTACGGAATTCGCACATCGACCCACAAGTTGATCTACTACTGGAAGAAGGATGCCTATGAGATGTTCGATTTGGTCGAGGATCCAAATGAACAACGCAATTTGCTCGACGCACCGAAGTCTGAAGTGCGCTCCGTTATCGCGTCCAAGTTCGAAGAACTCAAACTCCAGTTGCAGCACTTGCAACAAGAGTATGGTGATGATGGCCTGTATGCGGATTCTGAAAGCTGGCCGAAGGGAAGCGCGGATGGGCCATTCGGCGATCGCATTTCTCTAGGAACGGTTTCGATTACGAAAGCTATGTTAATGGCTAAGTAGACGCTGCGACTTGTATGTCGATCCCGGTTGAGGGCAATCCGCGTCGTGGTCGAGCGTTCGACGCTGTTTGAGGGACCAGGAGCACCAGAAGCAACCAAGGTCCGCGATCGCAGTCTATTCCAGGGTGATTGAATGCTGCGAAGGAATTCATTAGAACCAGCTTGAGGCGATTCTTCGCAGAGCGATTGGATGCGTCCTGATTACAGCAACCCTTCTTTTTACTCCGGAGAGAGAAATGTCGCACATCGAGAATCCTTATGCCCCGACCATGTCGCCAGCTATTCGCGAGGATGCGTCATTGGACGGTGAGCTTGCGACGCGTAGCGAGCGATTCGCGGGTGCATTTATCGACGGAATCATCAATCTTATCGCGTCGCTTCCGCTCGCATTTGGGGTCGGTATGATTGTGGGGGCGACCATGGGTGACACTGTTGTCTCGCAGCTTGTTGCCCAAGTTCTGGGGGGGATGATTGGAATCGGAATATTCGTTGCCATTCAAGGCTACTTTCTGGCAACACGCTCGCAGACGATCGGGAAGATGGCTGTCAAAACGAAGATTGTGTCGGATTCAGGACAGCCGTTAACGTTCGCTGAGCTCTATTTCAAGCGCTACTTGATTCTTCAGGTCGCGTCGCTCGTGCCATTCATCGGTGGGTTCGTGGGATTGGCCGATGCATTAGCTATTTTTCGAGCTAATCGAAAGTGCCTTCATGACGACATTGCGGGAACCAAGGTTATCAAGATCGATCCCAGTCTGCGATAGATTGCGGCTCAGGCAATAGGATCGTATGGCAAATTATCCTCTTCGCGCGAAATGGCTTCCGCCAGAAATGCTTTGGCAAAGGCCCATCGACGGGCGGCAGTGCGTGGGCTCATGCCGAGCATGCGCGTGGCTTGTTGGTGTGTGTAGCCTTCCAGAAAACGTAATCGAACCAAGTCCGACAGTTGGGGATCGATGGTTTTCAGGCTCTCGATCGCTTCGAGTACCATCGTGACTCGCGTGTTGAGTGGGGCCGCTTCGGATGGAACCGTGCATGCCCGTTGTTCGTCCCGTATCTGCGTAAGATGTCGACGACGCGAAGCAAAACGGCGACCGTGATCGATCAGGGTTTGGCGTGCTACGGTCACAGCCAACAATCGCAACGATTTCTCGGTGTCCTTGGACAGATCTCCCTTCCAGGCCAAGAGCTTGGCGAGGACTTCGTTTGCCAATGCCGTCGGCTGAAGGGTGTGCGATCGCCGTTCAGAGGCCATCAAAGCCCCGGCCATGCGCCGAAGCCACGGATAGAACCAGACCAATTCTCGATGGATGATTTGTGACAACATATTGGATGATTTTAACCACAATTCGTCTATATCGCAAAGCGACTCACTGCACAGTCAGTCCTTCGTGGCGGCTTTGGATCCAGGTGCGGACTTCGGGCAATCGTCCGTAGGCGTATGCTAACAACGCCATCGGATGGATGGTTGGTTTATCGACCCCTTGCTCCATCTGCAGTTTGCAGGAAGTGCACTCGGTGCTGCCGATTTGAGCGGTCGTGCCTTGCATGGCGCTGACCAGCCCCCAACCGACCCGAAGCGATGTTCGATATGTCTTGCGTCTCAATCCATAAGTCCCAGCCATGCCTGAACATCCAGCGTCGGCTGCGTGCACCGACAGGCCGGGAATCAATTGCAACAACCGCATGCCGCTGTGCTCCGGATCCAGCGCCCTCAAGTGGCAAGGGAGATGGTAGATCACGGAAACGGTCAACGGTCTCAGATCGAGTTCGAGTTCATTTCGAGTATGCATATCCCAAAGGTACATGCCCGCTTCCTTCGTGTTCTTGGCAACGAGCTTGGCATCCTCATGATCGATCAATTGAGGATACTCATGTTGCAAACAAAGCGCAGCGGTCGGTTCGGTGGTGACGATGGTGTAGCCTTGGCGCACGGCATCGGCGAGCATGCGAAGTTGGGGTGCGATCAATTTGCGCACGCGTTCGATATCGCCGTGAGAGATCTTGGTCATCCAAGTGACGGTCTGCCATGTAGGAACGTAGACTTCGACCTTCTGGTGCTGCATGACGTGTACGAGCGCCATACCCACGAGTGGGTTGTTCCAATTCGCGTACTGGTCCACGATGTAGAGGACTTTGCGGCCAGCACCTCGATTCGGGCGGGTCAACCGCTGCTTGACCGCCCATTTCATGAAGGATTGCCTCGCAATCTGAGGCAGACGACGACTGATGGCGATGCCGGTGGTCTTTTCTAGAAACCAACGTGTGGCCCGATTCTCGAGAGCCCAATTCGCCAGGCGGGGGAAGCGGCTGGCGAGGGCTGTGAGCAAGTCCATTCTGGACAATAAACGGTCTGTCCAATCCAGTCCGTGGGTTGCAGCGTGCTGGGCCTTGAGCTCCACCATCATCCGCGGTACGTCGACGGAAGCCGGACAGTCGATGCGGCACTGATGACAATGAAAGCATAGATCCGCCACTTCGCGCATGTCGTCGCTCTCCATGTGACGTATCGGAATCCTTCCTGACAACAACCCTCGCAGCAAGTTCGCCTTGGCGCGCGGAGACGCTTCTTCCGCCCGGGACAGGCGGAACATCGGGCACATCCGTTCCGCGGGGGCGGTGGACCGGCATCGACCGCATCCATTGCATTGGGCCGCAGTCGATTCCATGTTAATGCCTGAAGACCAATTCAAGATCGGTAACATGGAGGGTGCCGCCGTTGGAGAGACTCCTTCGCTGACTGGGGTTCCTGACCGCAGGCCGCGACCTTTTCTAAGCGACGTTCCAGTTCTGGTTCTCCGCGTGTCGGACTGGATTCTCAACATCGACTGCGGACGGAGGTTGTCGATCGCTTTCGGCGGCGCATCGGTAATCAATTTTCCGGGGTTCAGGATGCTCATCGGATCGAACAACTCCTTGATCCTGCGGCATATCGGATAGAGATCCCCCAACTGCTGGCGGATATAGCTGCTCCGACTCAAACCGACTGCGTGTTCTCCAGAGATAACGCCCCGAAAATCGATCGTCTTCTGGTACAAGCGGTCCGCAATCCGTTGCAGCTTGAACATATCCTCTGGAGCATTCGGATCCAAGAATGGCCGGATCTGGATGTGGCCTTGCGCGGCATGTGCAAAGAGTGTGGCGGTCACACGTTCCGATTTGAGGGCGTTCTGCATCTCAACCAAGAACTCGGGCATGCGATCGGGTGGGATCGCAATATCATCAAGGAAGGGCAGTGGGCGTTGTACTCCCGGTAATTGGACCAGTCTCGGTACAACTCGCCGACTCAGCTTCCATATGAAGTCTCTCTCCAGGTCATCTACGATGATCCTCGACTGCTGTGTCGATGGCGATCTTCGAACAACTCGCTGCACCAAAGCGGTCAATCGCTGTCGAACTTCACCGGCATCGGACCCTTGTTGTTCAATGAGCAGCAAGGCTTCGGCGCCTCGCGGGAGCATGGCTTCGTATCGCGGGTCCAACTCGCGAGCGATTTCGATGAGTCTGCGGTCCATCAAATCGCAAGCGGCTACGGAATCGCGTCGTGCGTCAAGAGCCGCCCGGGCTGCGTACTCCAGCTTCTCGAAGAATAGCAAGACAACGCCGCGGGCTGCAGGTATCGTATCCACTTGGAGCGTGGCTTCCGTAATAACGGTCAATGTCCCCTCAGCGCCCGATTGGAGGCGTGCAAGATCGACCGAGTCCTGATCGAGTGCCGCTTCCAATCGGTAGCCGCAACCTCGCGCAACCCCTCTCCACGGTGGGTTTTTGATCAAATTGCGATTGGCGTTGAGCAATTGCCCTATTTCCGAAGCGATATGGTCGAGGCGAGCATTACTCGTTTCCGCTCGTTGCCATGGAACCTTCGCAAGTTTGACGTCATCGCCATCGGCAAGCACGGCATGCATGCTGATCACAGCTTCGCCCGCGGTCCCATACTTCAGAAAATGGCTGCCGAGCGCATCGATCGCGATCAAACTACCCACCGTTGTCACGGAACGGGTCGGAGGATCGACGCCAAGGATGAGGCCTTCGCGCTGCAGCGTACGGTTGAGGTCCGCGAGTGTGATGCCCGGCTGAACACGCACGGTACGTGCGTCTCGATCGATATTGAGAAGTCGCCGCATGAACCGAGAAAAGTCCAAGACGATTCCCGGTCCGAGCGATTGGCCAGCCAAGCCCGTACCGCCGCCTCGCGGGAACAATGGGAGTGAGTTCTCTGCCGCATAACGAACGCATTGCGCCACATCTTGCGAATGCCGAGGTCTCACCACCGCGACCGGCGGGATCTCGTACAAACTCGCGTCACTCGCGTACATCTGCGTGTAGAGAGGATCGCAGAAGACTTCACCGTCGAGTACGCCTCGCAAGTCTGCTTCGATCCGGGATTGTTCAGCATCCATAGGCGTGGTTACCTGCAACCCGCGTATTCATGCGTGCAGTTGGCTTTCCACCATGCTTCGGCTCGATCTTGATTCCATAGCGAAGACTCGGGTAGTCGATCCAAAGCTTTGAACAGCTCCCGAGCAGACTGGAATCGATCGGAAGGAGACTTGGCCAAGCAGGTCAGGATCACTCGATCCAGGTCTGAGGAGATCGAAGCGTGTAGCTTGGAAGGGGAAACATGTCCCGTTGCAACCAGGGAAGCAAGACGCTCCGAAGGGGGTTGGGGGTCCTCGTGGACATGAGCCATCAAGATCTTCAAGGTGGATGGATTCTGGAACGGAGGTTGGCCGGTCAGCATGTAGTATGCGACTCCTCCCACGCCATACAGATCGGACCGGTGATCCGGGTTGACGTCTCCCATCGCTTGTTCCGGAGAAATGTATAGCGGCGAACCTGTCAGCGAGCCTGCCAGCGTCAATTCCGAATCATCGGGATTCTGCATTTCGGTTGGGGCAGGTTTCGCGAGTCCGAAGTCGAGGACCTTGGCGATATCGTACTGCCCTCCCAACTCGGTAATCATGATGTTCGCTGGCTTGATGTCGCGATGAACAAGGGGAATCTCGTGCGCTTCCTGAAGCGCGTTGCAGATCTGTTTGAGCAGAAATACGGCGCGGGCTGGACAGAGGACTCCTCGCCGTTTGACCAACTCCTGGAGGCTTAATCCGGAGAGGTACTCCATCACATAGAAGAATTTGTCATCGCGCGTTCTGCCATAATCGTAGATCGAGATGTTGTTCCAATGGCTGAGTTGTGCCGTGGCGCGCACTTCGCGTTCAAAGCGCGCCACCGCTCTGGGATCCGCTGACTTCTCCGGCCGAATGACCTTGATCGCACAAGGACGTTTCATCAGTCGATGCTCTGCCAGGTAAACATCTCCCATGCCCCCCGAACCGATTTTCTCTTTGAGATGGTAGCGCCCCAGCTCTTTGGCTTGCTCAGCCCGACGCCGCAGATGGGAGACCATGACCACACTCGAGACCGCAGTAAAAATGGTCGCTGCCAGAATCAACGCCATCTCGATCGCTGCCGACGGATCAAACCAAAGGGAGGCTCGGACATCCGGATGCACGATCACCGACGCTAGGGTACCGATGCAAGGAAGCATCGCCATGGCGACAACGACCACCAAGACCGTTCGCCAACTGTGCGGTACGAAAACGGCATACGCGAAAATGAGCATGATCCAGCTCGAGATCGGCATATGCGGCACCAAGGAATAATTCGAGACAATGAAGAACAATTCCCGGTAATGCAAGAGAAGGAAAAATAAGGCTGGCAGACCAAAGATCACGAGTTCGCACCAACGCAGGCATTGACGACTCGCGCGAGCAACCGATCCTAACCACCATCCCATCCCTAGCAGGACCACCGTGATCCATGTTTCTAACCATAGCTCGAACGGGGTCAGAATGTGGGACACCCCTCCGAGCGACTTGTGAAGCCAGCTCCAGATGCAAAACCCCAGGAAGCCGAAGCCTAAGGCCAGTGATGCAAATCGCAATCGCGTTTGCAAAAGGGAGTTGGAATCCTGAGTGCTGCCGTCATCTCCCTCCAACAACTCCATCTCGATCGGTGCATCGGCCGACGAAGCCGGGGTAGGGCGATGGATCGCCAGTAGGGACTCGGCATCGAGTGTCTCGTCGTTTTCACCAATAGTCACCCGGCTCAAATGCAATCGCTCCCCACCCTTTGGCTGCAAAACTTCATTAACACCATTGTAATTGGAATCGAGGAAGCATGCCGACTCAAGGTCAACTCGCCATTTGGGGCTGGTAGATCGGAATCACGTACGGACCTTCGGGAATGATAGCGATGGAGCGATCGCCCGACCGGGAGACACTCTCTTCAATGGCATTTTCGATAGAGTCGATCATTTCGACGCAGGTCAGCTCCCGATCCTGGCTTGGAATTCCTTCGCTGTACAACGACACGTTTCCAACCGCCAAGGATCGCAACAGCATGTGGGTTTGCCATCCATCGATGTCGGCCAGAGGCATGCCGCGGATCCGATCGAGGAATCCTTGAGATCCCAATCGGACCAGATGCGATTGCGATTCTCGGTACTCCGGCGAACCGATCCCTTCTTCACAGCGACTAGCGATGATCATGCGTCCCCCTTCAGCCAAAATTTGAAGAGGTGCCACCATCCCTTTGACGGTTTGGTAATAGGTCTTGTCCAGGGGGTATCCCGCAGCGCTGGTCACCAAGGTCGCGAACTTGCGCTGGCACGGCACTTCGGCGAACTTGCGAACAGCGGCTACACTCTCAAGATGGCTAGCGACGCACTCTCCGAAATTGACAAAACTCATTCGCCGAGCCTCATCGATGATGGTATTGCAGGCGTATACCGGACCGAGCATCGACAAAATCTCGAGCTGCCCCCGGTGCAGCGGGTTGTTATGAAGATTCCCATTGCAGGACAATGGGTCGTTCATGAAGCGAAAGTTGTGAAAGGTGCGAATGGTTGTTTCCCCTGCCACGCCAGGTGCGACGACTTTGCGGCCGCCGGAATAGCCTGCCATGAAGTGGGGTTCCACCAGTCCGACAACGATCCGCAGGTCGGCGTCCACCAGATGGCGATTCAATACGACAGGAATACCATCGGTCGGCGTCTTGCCCAAATCGACCATCCAAGCTGCATCGCGGGCGTAATGGTTCTCGATTCGAATATGGTCAAAGATCCACTCATCACCGACCACTTCGAGCATTTCTCGACCAAGATTAGGGCGATGCAAACCGGTAGCGATCAAGATGGTGATCTGATCGGTTCGCAACCCTGCCGCTTGCAACTCGTCGATGATGCCGCGGAGGATGGGACCATTGGGTACTGGACGCGTAACATCGCAGATCACAATGGTAGCGCGGCGGGCATGGGTTGCGATCTGAGCCAAAGGAGGGGAACCCACCCCATGGCGCAAGGCTTTCGTAATCGCTTGGGAGGGGTTCTCAAGCAATGGCATAGGGGGTTTGCGAATGACTGTGGGTTCGCAGCCTTGAGGCAAACGGACTCGCAGTTCCCCTTTGCCGTAGCGAATTTCCACGGAGTTTGTCATGATCAGGTCGCTCGATCGAAAATGCTTTACGGGTCTTCCCCAGGGATTTCCCACATGCCCTTTGGCCCCGACGCCAAATGGGAATCTTCTTAGCATAGGAGTTTCCAACGCGTTTGGCAAAGATCGCTGTTTTAGGGGCTGGAAATGCTCGCGTTCCTCGGCCACACTACACGAGGGTCAGCCAGGGTAAAAAAAAACGAGTGCGATCTGAATCGCACCCGTTTCTTGTTGGGCTGTCGGGACGAGGTCCCGTGGTTACTGCAGTCGACGGTCAATCGAGAGCAATGTCGACGGTCGGTTTGTCCGCGGAGATAGTAACGGTTCTCCCTAAATCGGCTTCGCGGAACTTGGCAGCCACCTTTTCGATGGCAGCTGGATCTGCTTCACCGGCTGTGACGAAGTACGCATATTTTCCGGGAATCGCTTTTCCACTGAAGCTCCCATCGGCTCCGACTTGCATCGGAAGGAGGTGGCCTGCTTCCAGGGGCTGGAGCGTCAAAGTCACCCCACCTAGAGGTGCACCAGCCGACGTCAATTTTCCGGAAATGGAAATTGGATCGGTCAGCATCTCAACCTTGGGACCGCATCCGATGAGGAATGCGAGTCCCATCAACATGGTTAACAACCGAATCATGGATAGATTCAACCTTCCTTACTCTTCAACGGTGTAGTTCTGAGCGTCGTTGCGACCGACCATCCATTTGACGACAATTCCGTCGGTGCTACTCGCAAGGAAGCGTACCGAACCATCACCAAAAACGGCATTCAATCCCGATCCGTGCCATCCAAATGGCTCGTCGTTGGGGCCGCAATTATTAACAACCCAACGGCACTCGACTGGTCCACCGATGACTTGATCGTAGTTGTTGAGCTTTGCTCGTCGAGACGCAGGCGCAATCGCGTTGCTCGGTCCAGAGTAACCGTTGGAAACGGCATCTGGATCCGCCCAAGCCCACATGTGGCGACCGGTGGTGCCGGTTGGAGCGGCAAGGGTTCCAACAGGAAAAGCGGGAGCAGCAACTGGACCGTCTCGGGATGAGAGGGAACCAAACTTCGCAACGTTTGGATGGGCGCGGCCCGCATCCTCGACGCACATCATGGTGTATGCCGTACCGTCGGTGGTAGCAGCCATCTTGCTACTGTCGCAATCCAACATGCCTTGGATCCGCAATTCGGCAATTTGTGGGTCGGTATTTGGAGTACGGGCACCGAAGGTTGGTGAGCCTGGTCGGGTGTCAATATCAGAGAGATCGACGAACATATAGTCCCAACCGCCGAGGCGATAAATTGGATCTCGGGTTCCAACGTCGAGCGGAGTCGAGGGGCAGACGAAGGTTGGAATCGATGTTTGTGCCGCCATCTGGCCCTGGGGATGAGCTGGGTCATCGAATGCGCGGCCACGGGTGTTGCGGTGAAGCAATGCACCGGTAGCAGACACGATCAGGTGACCGCTAGAGTGAGGTGTTGCACCGTAGGCAGTCACAGGATCCGTGGTTGTATCGAACATGCGATAAACCGTCTGCTGCTCAATGTAGGGAAGAATCTGCGTTGCGGTCGAGTGAATCTGATAAACCGTCGTGTTGCTACCGGTCGATCCGCACTGACCGGAACCTGGCAGCCTCTTGAAAGCGGATTCGTGATTGAGAACCCCCAAACCGATCTGCTTCATATTGTTCTGGCAACTCATGCGACGAGCAGCCTCGCGTGCGGCTTGAACTGCCGGCAACAACAAGCCAACCAAAATTCCGATGATGGCGATTACCACCAGCAGCTCGACAAGCGTGAAACCCGCGTGTCGCTTTCGAGAAAAAATGTTTTGCATCTGCAAACTCCACAAGGACTGAAAAGCGTTCTACCGAACAACCCATCGGAATCTCCGACGGGCAAAGGATATCGGTCAGATGTTCTCTGAGAAGTTTCGTTCCCGCGAATTCACTGAAGCTTAACAATGCAGGTTTTCAAGGATTTTCATTGACAGGAATACTCCTTGAGTCTTGCGTGAAGATTGTTCGGTCGCAAAAACTCGATGGGGAGGGAATGCCACGCTGACCGCATCCAAAGGAGGGCGAATCGACCTACATCGCGATCGCTGACGGAGCAGCGTGGACCAAGACGCCTATGTTCGTTGCCATGCTCAAGGGGACGGCAGACACTCTGGGGACATACACTTTTCGACCAGGGGCTCATCAGTAAATGAAAGCTAACTGATCTCGAACAGTGTGCCGAGACCACGGTGACTGTCCCCACAGTGACTCGGTGAGTGTCCCCACGGTGTCTTCCCCATTGGTCGGTGAGCGAAGGCGGGGGGTGTGTCCCCACGGGACGCGGTGCTTGGGGGTTTTCCATTGTTGCTCGACGCTCCGCCGTCGAGTCCCCACTCGCAAGAGATGCATGAAGCAGGATCGTGCATCCCGGTCGGCGAGCTCCTTGGAAATCAATCACGACGACGGAGCGTCGTGCCACATTTGCCTTCGCTTTCGGAAGGACGCACTGGGGACATACACTTTTCGACCGGGGGAGCTCAACAGGAATGCAGGCTAATTTGACGCCGCTCGTTTCGTGCAAAACGGCGGGCTTGCTATTAAGATAACTGATCGCCACCGGTGGTCCGTTTCCTTCACCGACAGACTGTGCTTCGTGGGTCCACGGAATCCCTCTCGTCCATGAATCAAAGAGCCCTGATTGAGTCTCTCTTTCGGAGATCGCTAGAACTTAAGGAATCCTCTGAGCAAGATGCCTTCGTTCGTTCCAACACTCAGGGGAATAGGGAGTTGGAGCAGCAAGTATTGGAACTTCTTCGAGCTCACCGCGAGACGAGCGCATCAACATCCGTCGCTGGTCTGGATCGAACGCTACCACATGTTGAAATCGACAGTGGCTCAAGGGAGTTCTCTGTCCGGGAGAGTAGCGCGAGTTCCGATCCTGCCGATTCGTTATCGCCTCCTAGCATCGATCGATTCTTGAAACGAAAACTTCATGCCAAAGGGGGGTTGGGTGAAGTATCGATCGCCACCGATCGCGAACTCAATCGCGATGTGGCGCTCAAGGAGATCCAATCGCGTTTTGGAGGGGACGAAGATGCCAAGCGGCGGTTCGTCTTCGAAGCCGAAGTGACCGGTCGCTTGGAGCACCCAGGGATCGTACCGGTTTATGCATTTGGCTCCTATCGCGACGGTCGGCCTTTCTATGCGATGAAGTTCGTCAACGGCAGCGATTTGCAGCAAGCCTGCCTCGAGATGCATGCTCGCGGCGCGGTCGATTTCGAATCGTCGAATTTTCGGAAACTCCTCCATCGCTTTATCGATGTTTGCGAAGCGATTTCCTACGCTCATTCGCGCGGAATACTGCATCGCGATATCAAGCCTGGCAACATCATGCTCGGTGATTTCGGTGAGACGCTGGTGGTCGATTGGGGACTCGCCAAGCCGATCGCTGGCAGCGCAAGTAACGAAGAGATCGCGACCAACCTATGGTTTCCTTCGGAGGCAGGGGCCACACTGCATGGTCAAACGGTCGGAACACCCGCCTACATGAGCCCTGAACAGGCGGAAGGCCATCTCGGATCTCTCGACCAGCGCTCGGACGTGTATAGTCTCGGAGCGACCTTGTACTTCATGCTGATCGGCAGGGCTCCTTTCCACGGGACGCTCCTGGAAGTGCTTGAACGTGTCAAGAAGTCCGAGTTCACGCCTCCCAAGACGTTGGATTCTCGGGTGCCCAAAGCACTCAGTGCCATCGTCGAAAAGGCGATGAACAATCGACCTGAAGATCGCTATGCAACGGCTTCGGCGATCGCGAAAGACGTCGAAGCCTTTCTGGCGGACGACCCGTTGCAGGCTTTACCCGAAACATGGAGCGATCGCGCCGCGCGATTCCAACGCAAGAACAGGAAAGCGGTTCTCGTGGGCTCGTTTGCAGCAGTGCTGATTGCTGCCGGGGCAAGCATCGCTGCGATGCTCATCCAACAACAATCCCGTGCGAACCGAACCCTCGCCCTTCGAGAAAAGGAGGCCAAAGAGAATGCCGAGCAATTGGCGCGAGAGAAGACCCTGCTGGCGGAGGCCGAATCCGTCGCCAAACGGTTAGCCGAGTCGAGATTGTTGCAGGTCGAGAAAAGCAACGAGCTGATCTTGTCGATCTTTCAAGACATCAACCCGGATGCGGAAGAAGACACTCCGATCCGGTCCTTGCTCGTCGACAAACTCGTCCAAGCAGCTCAACCATTGCAGGAAGAAGATTTTGTGGCCCCCCTCAAGCGAGCCAACATGCAAGCTACTCTGGCCCATTCCATCTTGCGATTGGGGGACGCGAGATCAGCAATTCCTATAGCCGAGAACGCTCGAATACTGTTCGTTGAGCTTCAGAAAGACAACACGGCCGAGGCGCTCCGAAATCGTTTGTGCCTGGGCGAAGCATATTGCGTTGCGGATCAAGCATCGGATGCGCTCGGCGTTTTAGGAGAAACGATCTCGATGGCAAAGAGACTCGACGATACTGACTCGAAACTCCTTTTCTCGGCCTTGACCGCGAACGGGGTCGCCCATTCCCAGGCAGGTGAACTGCAATCCGCTCTCGTCTTTCACGAGGCTGCCCTCAAACTGGCTGGCGAGAAAATTGGAGAGAACTCGGGGCCAACAGCCGATGCCAAACTCAATGTGGGTGTCTTGCTATCGAAGCTTCAACGATTTCATGAGTCGGTCCCACTCGTAGAACGTGCCCTAGAAGATTACAAGCGATTGTTCGGACCGAGCCACACGCGAACTCTCAAAGCGATGCAGCATTTGCAGCTGATCTATATGCGATCGGGACGCATCACGCAGTCGGTGGACCTTGCACGTCAAGTCCTGCGGCTTTACCAACTCAAACTGGGCAGCAAACATCCTGACACCGTAGCCGCAACGCTTGGCCTAGCCAACATGCTCTGCAACATCGATGCCGAATCGGAAGCCGTCGAACTCTTGCAGAAGGCGATTGCCAGCAGCGTCCTGGACCATGGAGTCGACGGCCAGCCGACTCTTCAACTTCAAGGTCAGCTTGCCTTTGCCTTGTATTGTCAGCACAAGTATTCGGAAGCTTTACAGGTCAACGAAAAGACTCTCGAATCGATGCGTCGTTCCCTAGGTCCCCATCATCACGATACGATCGTAACCGCCAAGATCCAAGGCAACATCCAATTGGCTCTGGGCCAACGAAAAGCTGCCATCGCCACCTGGAAAGAAACACTCGACTCGGCTCGCATCAGTCCCGGCACGAGGGCCAGTGAAGTCATGGACTTGATGCTCCTTTACGCCGATGCACTCAGCGACGAAGGGGCTCGAGAGGAGGCGATCGTGGCGTACTTGGAGTTGCGCGACGCGCGGCGGAGACAATTCGGTGACCAAGATGAAATGAGCTATGGGGTTTTGACACGCGTTGCCTGGAATCTCATCGGAGTGAACCGAAACGATGAAGTAGTTGCCATACTCAATGACTACGTGAACTATCGCCGACAGAAACTCAAGGACCAATCGCACTTGCTCGCAAGCGAACTCCAATATGTAGGGACGATCCTCAACGAAGCGCGACAGTGGTCGGCAAGCGAACCAATCCTTCGTGAAGCAATCGCATTGCATGAAAAGTCCCCTACCGTATCTTGGAAAACGCACGTCGCGCGGTTTCAACTGGGGTTCTCGCTCGCGATGCAGAATCGAATCCCTGAGGCCGAACCCATGGTGAGGAACAGCATATCGGGTTGGGTTGCTTTCGCCCGAAACACCGTTCCCATGTCCGAGCATGAACGAGAACTGAAGGAATCTGTACCTTCTCTGATTCGAAATTTTATCGCATGCGAGTCTGCTCTTGGCCAATCTGCGAACGCAGCAGCCTGGGAAGAAGCTCGCCCCGACTGGCTGGAATGGTCGTCCGGCAATCGAAAAAACCCGCCAGAGATACCCGTAGTCGCTCCGTGATCCCCGCCGAGCTCGGAGATGCATGAAGCAGGATCGAATATCGTACCATCGCATGATCGCCGTCTTGACCACGCCAGGGACAAGACACACCCTGAGGACGTACACTTTTCGACCGGGGGAGCTCCGTGGGAATGCAGGCTATACCCAATTGGCCGGTGAGGGAAGGCGGGGGTGTGTGTCCCCGCATTGCGGTGGCGTTGACCACTTCGCATGGCCCGCACTGCTAGGAAAAGTCTTGGCGGCTATCTCATCATTGCAAGCCGTTTTCCCAGGCCATTATGGTTGCTACAATACGTTGGAGGAAAAAACATATGACGTTGGAGCAAGTACTCAATGAAATCTCATCGCTGACTTGGAGCGATCAACTCAAGATCGCACAAGCGATTTGGGATAGGCTGCCGAAAGACTTTGGAGCAGATCTTTCTGCGGCTCAGCAAGCGGAATTGGATCGTCGCTGGGATGCATTTGCGAAAGATCCCACGACTGCATTGACCGAGGCAGAGTTTAGAGAACGCATGCGGGCTGCTCGTGGGAAATGAACGCGAAGCTAACTGTTGATACGCAAGACGATCTCTTGCGCGGCATCGCTTGGTTTGACAAGATTTCGCTGGGACTCGGCGACCAATTCGAGGCGGAATTCTATAACGCTCTCGAGCGTATCAAGGATAACCCGTTTCTGTTCCCTCCTAACCACACTGGCTATCGCCCGTGTCGCCTTAAGAGGTTTACCGCAGTGGTCTATTTCCGGATCGATGGCGATTGGATTGTTGTCGTTGGACTCTTTACCAGTGGCGAGGATGAGAGATCCTTGGCTGATCGATTTTAGATCTATGCGTTGATTTCACCTTGTGCTTGCTCTCTTGAACCGACAGTCGCCCTGGGGACATACACTCTTGGACCGAGAGACGCTCGACAGGAATGCAGGCTATTTGATGCCGAGACTAAGGTGTGTGTCCCCACGGTGTCTCGATCAACTCTGGTGTTTCACCTTCGCGATTCAGCCGCACAAACCTGTTGCGTTCATCGGGCACAAGGCCTCACCTCGCCTTCGTCCATCGACACCCGGGCCGTCAGCGCCGCGTGCAGACACCCCTGGGGACACACACTTTTCAACCAGGGGGCTCAACATGAAATGCAGGCTAATTGATGCCGAGACCACGGTGTGTGTCCCCACGGTGTCTGGGTGCCGTCGAGTCCCCACTCGCAGGAGATGCATGAAGTAGGATCGTTATTCCCGGCCGGCGAGGTCCTGGAAAACCTACGCCTCGTTTCTCTACCACTTTTTTCGCTTGCCAGACGTTGTCATCGGATGTGCGACGAACGGTCGCCATCGCTTGGCCAGAGCCC